>JBFWME010000021.1:13932-25235 GCA_050251755.1 Lawsonibacter sp.
CGACGGGGATATAGCTTCTCCGTCTCCGGGCAGACCCGATTCCGCCTCTGGCGTCCCCTAGGCTCTGCCCTGCGCTCCGGCGCTATCCCCCTGCTCCGCTCGCCTTTGCGCTTCTTAGTTGTCACGCTCCGGCGGCTGCGCGACGGGGATATAGCTTCTCCGTCTCCGGGCAGACCCGATTCCGCCTCTGGCGTCCCCTAGGCTCTGCCCTGCGCTCCGGCGCTATCCCCCTGCTCCGCTCGCCTTTGCGCTTCTTAGTTGTCACGCCTCGCCTGCTCACAACGTTCCCCTTCCCTCCGACTCGGAACGCAAACAGCCCCGCTGCGCGGCGCTTGGTTTGTGTTCCTCCCTCCGGTCCAGGCTCACTGTTCGCAACGGCTCAGGCGCTTCTATTTTTGTCACGCTTCGCCTGCTCGCGACGCGCGGTTTCCCTTCAACTCGGGCGCAAAGCAGGCCCACTGCACGTGAGCTTGCTTTGCGCCCTTGTTCCGGTCCATCCGCGCTGCTCGCAACGGCTCAGACGCTTCTATTTCAGCACTCTCAGCGTCGGACGCTTCATGTCGTCCTCGCAGGCATAACGCACCGCGTCAATGTGGTGATTATCGTGGTCGGGAAATCCCGCCTTGAAGTTGCCGTCCTTATCCCGGTCCAGCTCATATCCGGAGAATTCTCTGGCCGTCTCCGGGCATCGTTCCGGATCGATGACAATTTCCTCCAGGTCCTGAAGCCACTTGATTCCGTATTCTACGCTGTCGGGTCCTTTTTTTGCCCCCACCACCCGCAGTCCGTAGTCCCGCATCTCGTCAATGCTCTTGGGCTCTGCGCTGTCACAGATGATTCGGCTGTTGCCGGCCCAAGGGACAATGAGCTCCGCCGCCTTCCGGTTGGACAGCCGCACCTGGTGCAGCTCCCGGTACAGATACAGCCTCCGGCGGCTCTTATCATAGTGCCCCTCGTTGTAGGCCAGCGGGTCGCTGGCATAGCCCCAGTCCAGTCCCCGTCGGATGCGGTCAAATCGGCCAATCCCCTCCTCCGAGATCAGCCGCAGGGTGATGTTGTCAAATACCTCGCCGCCGGTGCCGGTGATCTCGCCCAAATACTCATGGGCATACGCCTCTGGCTTAACGGTCTTCAGGTGCTCCGCCTCGGCAATAAACTGCTCTCCCAGCCACGCGGGCGGAACGGACAGATACGTGGAACGGTTTACCAGCGTATCCGGGCGGGAAGCCGCCACATACTGGTTACACCAGTTCCGGGCCGACTTAGGCGGGTTAAAGGTATAGAAAAATGTGAAGTCTTCCCCGCCCCGCATCAGGGATTGGTTGATGCTGCGCAGCTTCTCTTCGCCTTCAAACTCGTTGACTTCCTCATACCAGCCGTACTTAATATAACCGCGATCCACCTTAATGGACTTTACCTTCATGGGGTCGTCCGCGCCCCGAAACAGGATCTTTTGCCCGGTGGGCAGATAGGTCAGTGCCATGGGAGCCACGTTGGCCTGCCAAAGGCGGCCGACCCCCAGGGCGTGGATCCCCCACAGCAGCTGGGCATATACCGATTCCCGCAGCGTAACGGCATACCGCCGCAGCACCACGCCATGGGTCAGCCGTCCCCGTTCTGCGTCCCGCATCATGCCCAGGGGGATCTCAATGCTCACAAAGGAGGACTTTCCGGAACCCCGCCCCCCAGGGAGCCAGAAGTGGGTGTGGCCGCCGGATTTGATGTCGGCATGCACCTCATAAAATGCCGGAGCCACCAAATTGGACAGTCTAATCTCCGGGGAGGTCGTCAAAGATCCGCACCCCCGTCTCACCGGATGGCTTTTCTTGCTCGGTAAACAACTTATAATGTTTGCCCAGCAGTTCCAAGGCTTTCAGCCGCTCCCGCACTCCGGGCGTGCAGGAGCGCTCGTCATCGCACTCATCGGCACCCATTCCGATGCTGGACAGCTCCTCCAATATGTCATCTGCGGATGCTACGTCCCGCTTTGCCTCCTCTTTTCGCACCATCTCCCTCAATTTTTGATACCGGTCTTTCATCTTCTCATTCTTCAGCAGCATATGTGCCCGTCTATCCACCGTCTCGTCCTTCATCCTGCCCGTCTGATACGCGGCTCGGTATGCCTCCAGCGGGTCTTTTCCTTGCACGAGCGCTTGCATAAACGCTTCCTGCTGACGCGTCAGTCTATGCTTCACACGCTCACCTCCCATCCAAGACGTAAGAGAGCCCCGCCGGATTTTGGCCCGGCGGGGCTCTGCGCCTCACTTACTGATATCATACTAGCACAGATTTTTGAAAAAACAATCTCCTGAAATTCTCCCACACTAAATCTCGGTCATCCCATATAGTGCAATGGTGAAGTGCCTCAGGGCCTTGTCTTTGCGTTTGTAAACCCCGGACGGATTCAAAATCCCCAGTTCCTCGCAAAGCCGGTCTACGCTCCCTCTGGTCCGGTGGATATAAAAGCGTTCCAGCACCAGGTGTTCCTCTTCGCCCAGCGCGGACAGCCCAGCATCCACGAACCGTACCCAAGCTAGGGCCTGCTTCAGCGTGCGGGCCAGCTCCTCCCGGTGTGCGATGTTGGACAGCATCACATCCTCCCGGGTACTTCCGCCTCCCGACACCGGGGTGGCGTCGGTGGTTGCGCTGCGGATGCTGACAAAAGCGTCTTCTAAACGTTTGATCTCCATGGGGATATTCTCCAGCGCCCGTCTGTGGGCCTCGTACCCTTTCAGTTTATCCACGGCCTCAAATTCCCAGTTCATCCCCCCTGCACCTCCCCTGCCCGGATGCTCTCCCATCCTATTCTGTCTGCGCATACGGTTGACGCATCCCCGGGGAAGGAACAACCCGTTTTCCTTGCTCCCGTACCCTCTCCCATAATTACGGGAAGGCAGGAACATGCTTGTCTGTCTCTCATGTATCTTCTTCCTCTCTTGTATGTACTCTATTTTTTGTGGGTTTGCCTTCTTCTAAATGCTCCAGTATGGGCCGGCTTGACATACTCCTCGTGGTTTCGGCCCGGTCTCTCTGCCCATCACAATAGAGCTTCCCCCGCAATGCAGCCGTCCTCAATGATGATGGAACACTCCCCGCCGGTGGATACCCGGGTGGCAATGCCCTGGAGTCCCTCGGCCTCCATCCAGGTTCCAAACTCCCGCAGGGTATCCAGGTCCAGCTGCTCCAGCTTGTCCAGCAGAACAAAGCCGCACTGCGGTTTGATCGCCCGGACAATCGCGGCAGACACTTTCAGCTGATCGCTTCCACTCAGGTTATCCCATTTCTTGCCCAGATAGGTCAGTTCCCCGTCCTGCACGGACAGGCCGGGCAAAGGCAGCGCCGCATGGTCCAGCAGAGCCATTTTGGCATCTCGCACCGTTTGGATCTGGGCAGTCATGGTGTCATACTCCTTTTGATACTCGACGGCGTCGTGCTCCGCTTTCTCTTTGTCCAAATTTGCTCTGACCTTGCGATTGATGGTTTCGATGTCCTGAATGCTGCGTTCCAGCGCCTCTGTGGACCGGTCCTCCAGCTCCAGGGCGTCCATTCTCGCAATGGTCAAGTCGGACTGCACCAATTGACGTCGTGCCATAAGCGCCTCCAGCTCAGTCTGAATGCGGTCGGCTTCCCGCTCCAACTCCTCCAGCCGCTGTCGCTTTCGCCGGTTCTCACCGTTTTGGGCCAAAATGTCCTGCTGCCGGCGGATGAGTGCGCTGGCGGATATGGGTTTGTCTGGAATGTCCGGAAATTCCGGCATTTCCTTGGCAAACTTCGCCTTCTGATCGGCGATCTGGCCGATGGCATGGCGGCGGTTGTACAGTTCTGTCTCCTGCCGCTCCAATTCGTGCAGGCGGTCCCCCACGCCGATGATCTTCAGCAGCGTGTCCGCCTTCTCCCGGCTGCCGGCCTTCATAAATTGAGGCAAATCCAGGGCCAGTTGCTCAATAAAGCAATTCAGCAGCTGCTGCCCCGCGCGGCAGCCCTCCGGGTCGGTCACCTTCAGGTCGCTGTTCTTTCCGAGCCGCTCCACGACAATGCCGTTGGACAGCTTGACCTTAAGCCGTGGGGAAATTGCCGAGCCGTCCCGGACCGCCTGTGAGGGACGGTACCGATCCCCGCCCAACGTCCAGGCGATGGCGTCCAATATGGAAGTTTTACCTTGATTGTTCCGTCCACCGATGACGGTCAGCCCCTTTTTTGTCGGCTGAATTGTGCAGGCTCGAATCCGCTTCACGTTCTCCAATTCAAGGCTGGTTATTTTTACCGATTCCATCTATCTTTCCTTTCTCAGTTTTCATGCGGAAGTGGTTTGACTCCTCCCCATTTCGTACATATCTCTTTCTGTTTGTTTCCAGCAGTTCTTCCACTGAATGGGGCAACCGAGTTCATCCCAACAGCACCAGCAGCGCAGTACCCCATCCGAGCAGCACTGCAACACCGGCCAGTGCCCGCAGGGCAAGTTTTATCAACCGTCTTGCCTTTGTCTGACGCACCCGGCGAACTCTCTTTCTATATTCATCCGCTCTGCGTCCCCGTTCGTGGAGTTCTGCCGCGCTCCATTCGGCATTCAACACATTCATGTAGTTCTCACCTCTTTTCTTCCGATCGCGGCTGTTTTGGCGTCTGTCTCTCATCGGCTTCGATCTTCGTCGTCTCTAAGTCCCAATAAGTAATCCGTCGTGCAGTGAAACATCGCTGCCATTTCCACAATTTTTGAGCTTGGCATCTCCGTGAAGCCCCGCATCCAGTTTCTGAACGTACTGTACGAAACGTTCAGCCGGCTCGCTAAGTACATGCGGCTCCACCCTAACCTGGCCCGTTCCGCATCAATGTTTGGAAACATTCTTTCATCACCTCCTATTAACCCAGTTTGGGGTAAATTTCCACTCGCATAATATACCCATTTTGGGTTAATGTCAAGTTTTTCCACGCAACTTTTTACCCAATTCGGGTTAATGTTTATTGACACATTCTCATCCGCCCGGTATAATAAGGAAACGAAAGGTAGGGATTGGTATGAGCATTCCTGAGCGTCTTGTTGAAATCCGCGAAAAAAATGGCTACACCCGAAAGCGTTTGGCCGAGGAGTTAGGCCGTCCCTATACGACTGTTACAAAGTATGAAAGCGGCGAACGGGAGCCTGGCCATATATACATTATTGAAATTGCAAAAAAATTTGGAGTGACAACCGACTATATTTTGGGTGTTTCCGAACGCAATGAGCCCCAGTATTCCAAAAAAGCCTCGTCCGACTTATCGGACGAGGCTTTCAGGGTTGCGGCGGCCTATGACAAGGCTTCTGCAAAGGAGCGGGAAACCATCCGATTCATCCTGTCCGACTACATGCCGTCGTCCGCGCCTTTGCGTCTAGCAGCAAGAACTGGTACTCAATTGGATTTAGCCGGGATTGAGCAGGAGGATTACGCTAAAGACGAGCACTCAGATATTCCTCTATGAAGGGCCTGAACTGGTCGTACACGTCCCGTTCCAACTGGGATACAAAAAATTTATTTCGTTTATATAAGATTTTCATGCGGTCCGACCGGTACTCTGCCGCCAGATACGAGATGTGGCACAACTCCGAAATCTCTTCTGCCGTCTGTGCACCCACCGCCCACAGCACACAGGCTGGGGCAAGCAGTCTGGCTGCAAATTGATTGGCCGCCGTTTCCAGCGGGCTGTCGTTTTTGGCTGGTTCCCGGTTGATTGCCGTCACCTGCCCGGGAGCAACATGACCCAGTACAAGGTGTCCCAATTCGTGGGCAACGGTAAACCGGATCCGGCCTGATGGTTTGTCCTGGTCAAATAGGATGATGGGTCGGTCTCTTGAGTAGAAGGTCATCCCATCCGTCAACTTGGCAAACGGCGGGATCTCGCCGTCTGGCCAGTGTGTCTGATAGGATATCGCCTTTGCCCCAAGATTTCTGCACACTGTATTCAGATCGATGGGCAACTTTGCAAGCTTACAGTCCAGCAGAATTCTCCAGGCTGTATCACGCGTGTTTTGGTAGTCCTTATAATTCATAAAATCACCTCCACACAAATTGTATAGGGCGTTTTATGAAATACCAAAAGCTAAAATGGCTCTGCGCCAAATATTTAAACAACTGTTGCACTAAATCGTACCGGAACGATGGGTGGAAGGTTTTCCGTCTGCGTGGTTTCGTCTGTTTTGAGTTTGTCCCCCCTTCCTGATGTTCATTTTTTCATGCGGAGAACGGTTCGTTTATGAAATTTAAACCAAGTCATTATGCATAACATTTCCTGCGGATCAAAAAACGCCTCCGATGCCACAGCATCGAACGTGAACCAGGCAGTACAACAAAAAAGCGCCGCCGGACCTTTTCTGTTTGGTCCCCATCCGCGGGGAAGGTCCGCTTGCCCATTGGACTGTCCCGTGATATAATCATGTTTATCCTAAACCGGAGTAGAGGGGGACAGGTTTCATGAAGCAAAAGCGAATGATCCATCGGCTTTTGGCCCTGGTCCTGTGTGCGGTGCTTCTCCTCCCCACTCCGGTCTCGGCCGCCGACCTATACTTTACTTCCATCAACGACAACCTGCTTCCACTGACGTCGGAAACCATGCCGGTCTGGTCCGGTGGCCTTCTCTATGTCCCCTATCTCGTTTTTGACAGCAATTACACTGGGGTCAGCCTGGGGTTGTATTGCAATTACAGCCAGAACAGCAATACGGTCTCTGTTTTTAACCTGCGTCAGATGCTGGTCTTCGACCTGAACAACAGTTTCGCCCGGAATGAACTGACAGGTGAAACCTTCTCTGTCCGCACCATTGTTCGTAACGGCCGTCCCTATCTTCCATTAAATATGGTATGTGATTTCTTTGGCTTGTCCCATTCATACACCACCATCAGCCAAGGCTATCTGGTTCGGATCAAAAGTGATGCCGTGGTGCTGTCCGACGCGAAATTTATCGATGCGGCAGGGGATTTGATCAACCGTCGTTTAAAGGAGTATACGCAAAGTCTGAATCCAACCACGGACAATACGCCATCTACCCCAACTACGCCGTCCACTCCTTCCACTTCCGACAATACCAGCACCTCCGCTGATGTTCGCACTTATCTTGCCTTTCTCTGCCAGGGTGGAGACGGGGTCACCGATCTCCTGGACGCCTTGGACAACAGCGGCGTGTACGCTCTGTTTCTGTTTACTCCCCAGGCGCTGGAGGAGGAAAGCGATCTGGTCCGTCGGATTCTTGGCACTGGCCACAGCATTGGCCTTCTGGCCGAAGGAGAGGATCTAACCCAGACCCAGGCGCTGCTGGCCCAAGGGAATCGCTTGTTAGAGCAGATTGCTCTTACCCGCACCTCTCTGGCCCTTGTCCCTCAGGACCAGCGCTCCGCTCTGGAGGAAGAGGGTTGGGTGCTTTGGCGTGAAACCATGTCCCTGTCCCCCTCCGCTACGGCAGGGCCCAACACCTTCGCCTACAATACCGTTCGTCAGCTTGTGGGGCGGACAAAAAGTACTTATTTGACTCTGGACGGGGATGTCAATACCGCCAGGATTCTGCCTTCCCTTCTGCGCCAGTTGGACAGCAAGCATTTTGTGGTGAGCATTCCGTTGGAGACCAGACTATGAGAACTGTCAATTTCACATCACCTCTCCCCGCGGAAGAACGGACCTCCCGGACGGCCCGGCTGGTGCGGCACCTGGAGGCCAGGCTGAACGATTTTGGCCCAGGCGGACCTGAAGTGCTGGAAACCGACCCGGTGCGCGGCTTTGTGTCGGTCCGGTTCCCCGGTCATGATCCGGAGTCTGTGCTGAGCCAACTGAGTACCCAGCACGGGGTTTCCGCCGTTCTGGAGGGAGATTGCGTGGTATTTTACCTCTCTCCAACCATCTCGTTCGAAGATCTGGACTATACCTGGGGCTGTCTGTTTGAGCTTCTGTAATCAAACCTGGAACATACAAAAAACCCGGGACTGCCGCAAATGCGGCAGTCCCGGGTTTTTTGTATGTTCATTTAGCTTACCTTCAACATTCGACTGGCGTTGAGGATGGCAATGACCGACACCCCCACATCGGCAAAAACAGCCATCCACATGTTGGCCAAACCTACAGCGGACAGCGCCAACACCAGGAATTTGATCCCAAGGGCAAGGACAATGTTCTGGTGGACAATGCGGAGGGTCTTGCGGGCAATGCGCATCGCTGCGGGTAGCTTGGTCAGATCGTCATCCATCAAAACAACATCGGCGGCTTCGATGGCGGCATCAGAGCCCATTGCACCCATGGCAACCCCGATATCCGCTCGGGACAGCACCGGAGCATCGTTGATGCCGTCGCCCACAAAGATCATCTGCTCCCCGGGTTTTTTCTCCGCCAGCAGCTGTTCCACGCGGTCAACCTTGTCTCCTGGGAGCAGTCCGGCGTGTACTTCGTCCAAGCCAAGTTCCCGGCCGACCGCATCGCCCACCACAGGAGCATCTCCGGTAAGCATCACAGTCCGCCGCACCCCAGCCGCCTTCAGCTCTCTCAAGGCCCGGGCGGCGGTGTCTTTCACCTGATCCGCCGCCACGATGTGTCCGGCATACGCTCCATCCACCGCCACATGGATGATGGTACCCACATGGCCGCAGCTCTCGTCACAGGAAACCCCCGCCAGCGCCATCAGTTTCGCATTGCCTGCCCAAACGGTTCTGCCGTCTACTATGGCCTTGATCCCATGGCCGGCAATCTCTTCGGCTTTAACCGCCCGGGACAGATCCAGCTGGGCGGGGGCGGCGGCCCGGATGGACTTTGAAATGGGGTGGTCGCTCCATTGCTCCGCCAGCGCAGCCAGAGCAAGCAGTTCCTCTCCGTTCATCCCGACCGGATGAACCTGAGCCACGGCGAAGGTACCCTTCGTCAGCGTCCCCGTCTTATCAAACACCACAATGCCCGCCTTGGCAAGCGCTTCCAGATAGTTGCCCCCCTTGACCAGGATTCCCTGTTTTGAGGCTCCGCCGATCCCCCCAAAAAAGCCAAGCGGGATGGAGATGACCAACGCGCAGGGGCAGGAGACCACCAGAAAGATGAGGGCACGCCGCACCCACATGCCGAACGGCCCCATTCCAACCAGAGGCGGAATCAACGCCAGCGCCAGCGCGGCAAACACCACAGCCGGGGTATAGTAGCGGGCGAACTTCGTAATAAAATTCTCCGCTTTCGCTTTTTTTGAGGCCGCGTTTTCCACCAGGTCCAAAATCTTGGCTACGGTGGATTCCTCAAAGAGCTTGCTTACCCGAACCCGAAGTACCCCGGTAAGATTGATGCAGCCGCTGATCACATTCTGACCGGCGACCACATCCCGGGGCAAAGACTCGCCCGTCAGGGCGGCAGTGTCCAGCGTCGAGGTTCCCTCCTCCACAATGCCGTCCAGGGGTACCCGCTCTCCCGGTTTCACCACAATTATGTCGCCGACGGCTACTTCATCCGGGTCTGCCTGAACCAGACTGCCATCCCGCTCCACATTGGCGTAGTCGGGCCGGATATCCATCAGGGCGGCAATGGACTGGCGGCTGTGGGCCACCGCCACACTTTGGAACAGTTCGCCCACCTGGTAGAACAGCATCACCGCCACGCCCTCGGGATATTCTTCGCAGCCAAACGCGCCCACCGTTGCAACCGCCATCAAGAAATTCTCATCAAAAACCCGGCCGTTTCGGATGTTGCGAACGGCCCGCCACAGCACATCCCAGCCGGCAACGGCATAGGCAAGTAAATACAGCGCCAGCCCCAGCCAGCCATCCACGCCCGTCACCTCAAGGATCACGAACAGCACCGCGCTGACCAGGATGCGTCGGAGCATTCTTGTTTGCTTATTCGTCATGGGACTTCTCTCCTTCATGGATTCGGGATGTAAGGCGTCACTTCAGTACAATCTCGCAGTCCGGCTCCACCTTTCTGCACACCCTGATAGCCTCTTTCACAATGGCATCAAAGCGGGCATCCTCCCCTTCGATGGTCATCTTCTGGGTCATAAAGTTGACGCTGGCTGCGGTCACGCCGTCGATCTTCTTCACAGCCGCCTCCATCTTGGCGGCACAATTGGCGCAGTCCAGGTCATTCAGTTTATAAGTCTTTTTCATAACAAACACCTCTGCCCTTCATTAATCAATGTTCCGGCCGGGCCGGGTCAGGGTTCACTCGAGAATGTGCTCCATTCCCTGGGATATAATCCGGATCACGTGCTCATCGGCCAGAGAGTAGAACACGGTCTTTCCCTCTCTTCGGAATTTGACCAGCTTGCTGGACTTGAGCACCCGCAGCTGGTGGGACACCGCGCTCTGCGACACCTCCATCAGCTTGGCAATGTCACACACGCACAGTTCGGCTTCCAGCAGCGCATACAAAATCTTTACCCGGGTGCTGTCTCCAAAGATTTTGAACAGCTCCGCCAGATCGTATAGCACCTCATCCTCGGGCAACAGCGAACGTACCTGCTCCACCGTTCCTTGGTGGATCAGATTTTCTTCGCAGCATGGCAGTTCCATCTTTTCCATTCCGACGCTCCTCTCAACGTATGAGCATATATTCACATGTTTGTCTATAACATACTACTCGCCGTTTCCTATGTCAAGAGGAAAATCGGCCGGACTATAGAATTTTTTCCGCAGCACTGATATAATAATGTCGATTGAATCATATGCCTTGCGATTTATTCGCGCGGCGTTGCCGCGCAATCACAGGTATTCGGATTCACTTCGTACGCATACGATTGAAACGCGGCCCGATCTGTTTTTTGTTCAGTTGCGACCGCACGATGGCCGGGTTCTGCACCGCGCAGACACGGTTTTAAGAAAGGATGATTGTCATGGAACACAACAAAGAACTTCTGAATTTGATTCTGAACCGCCGCAGTTGTAAGGAATACCGGCCCGATCCCCTGGATCGTCCCGTTTTGGCGGCCATTGTTGAGGCAGGCCGATATGCCCCCAGCGGTATGAATCGGCAGGCAACTCATTTCTATGTGGTCACCGATCCCCGAATCCTGGACTCCATCACCCAAATAGTCAGCGAAAAGGTGCCCCACTTTGCCGGCCGGGACTGCCGCTACGGAGCGCCCGCTCTGGTGGTGGTGACCAATCGAAAGGACAACCCAATGGCCATACAGGACGCCTCCTGCGCTATAGAGAATATGATGCTGGCTGCCTGCGCCATGGGAGTGGGCTCCCGGTGGATTAACCAGCCCTATGCGCTCAGCGAGGACCCCGATCTGCGCGCTCTGCTTGCCCCCACCGGGCTCACCGAGGACGAACGTATCTGTGGCTCTCTGGCCCTGGGTCTTCCTGTCGGCCC
>JBFWME010000021.1:25335-38213 GCA_050251755.1 Lawsonibacter sp.
CGGTGTTGCTGGCCGCCTCTCTGCTCTTCTATTATTGGGGCGAACGGACTTACGTGCTCATCATGGTTCTGTCCACTGTCATCGATTTCACTCACGGCCTGATGGTAGCGCGCTGTAAAGGGCGGGGCAACGACAGGGGCGCACGACGGGCAGTCGCCTGTTCCATCGTATTCAACCTGGCCCTCTTGTTCTTCTTTAAATATTGGGATTTTTTGGCCTCCTCCCTCCAGGCCGTCGGCCTGACATTTCTGCCGGTGCTGGGCATTCATCTGCCCATTGGCATTTCCTTCTATACCTTCCAGACCATGAGCTATACCATCGACGTCTACCGGGGAGACGCCCGCCCCCAGCGCTCCATCCTAAATTTCGGTACCTTCGTCACTTTATTTCCCCAGCTCATCGCCGGCCCCATCATTAAGTACAAAGACTTGGGCAATCAAATTGACCACCGAACCTGCTCCACCGAGAAGTTTGCCTCCGGTGTCCAAAGTTTTCTGATCGGCATGGCAAAAAAGGTGCTGATTGCCAATAACGTTGGAATGCTGTGGGAGCAGTTTAAGGTCACGGCAGTCTCCGACCTGACGGTGGCGGGGGCCTGGCTTGGAGTACTCGCCTTCACGTTCCAGATCTACTTTGACTTTTCCGGTTATTCCGACATGGCTATTGGTCTGGGCCGGATGCTGGGCTTTGAGTTTTTGCCCAACTTTAACTATCCTTACATCTCGAAAAGCATCACCGAGTTCTGGCGGCGGTGGCACATCTCCCTGTCCACCTGGTTCCGGGATTATTTGTATATTCCTCTGGGCGGCAACCGCTGCTCCAAGCTGCGGTGGACCTTCAATCTTCTGGTGGTCTGGGCCGCTACCGGGATCTGGCACGGAGCCAGCTGGAACTATCTGCTGTGGGGGCTGTACTTTTTTGTGCTACTGTTGGCGGAAAAGGTGTTCCTGCTGAAGATTCTTGACCGGGTTCCGGCTCTGGTGTGCCATTTGTATACACTGTTCTTTGTGATGGTAAGCTGGGCCATTTTCTCCCTGGAGAACTTCTCCCACCTGGCGGGCTATCTGCGCGTCATGTTTGGGCTGGGCCACGTCCCCCTGGCAAACGGGACCTTCGGCTATTCCCTGACCAGCTATCTGCCGGTTCTGCTCCTGTCCGTTCTGGCCTCCACCCCCCTGGGCGTCAAGGTGTACCGCCGACTTCCTCAGCCGGCAGCCCAGGCGTGCGGCGCTGTCCTGCTTCTGATCGGGCTGGTGCTGTGCACCGCCTATTTGGTAGACGGTACTTATAATCCCTTCCTTTATTTTCGGTTTTGATGAGGTAGCACGATGACAAAGAAATACAGTCTCTTCCTCACAGTCCTGTTCTGCACCTATATCGGCGGAATGATGGTCGTCAGCCTGCTGCTGCCCAAACAGGAATTTTCTCCGCTAGAAAACCGCTATCTGGAAAAAGCTCCCACTCTTAGTGTGGCCGCCCTGCAAAGCGGCGCGTTTATGGAAGATGCCGAACAGTACATCTCCGATCACATCGCGGGCCGCGACCTGTGGGTGGCCCTCAAGGCTTGGTGCGAGCGTCTCAGCGGCAAACATGAGAATAACGGGGTCTATTTCGGCAAGCAGAACACCCTCATCAACCGGGTAGACCCTCCCGACTGGGACGAGCTGACCCATAGCATGGGTTATTTAAACGCTTTGGAGGACAACGTATCTGTTCCCGTCTACTTCGGTCTGATTCCTTCCGCCGCTGCCATCTGGGCCGACCGGCTCCCTGCCGGGGCTCCCACTGCCGACGAGCCGTCCATCATCCAGCAGCTGTACCGCTCCGCCGGAGCGGTTCCCGTGGATCTGACCGGAGCCCTGGCTGCCCACAGCGACGAGGACCTCTATTACCGCACCGACCACCACTGGACCAGCCTTGGCGCCTACTACGGAGCCAACGCCCTGCTGGAATCCATGGGGCTGGAACCGTTGGATTTAAGCGACCATCAAAAGGTCACTGTTACCAATCAGTTCTACGGCACGCTATTCTCTTCCTCCGGGGTGCGGTGGATTCCTCCCGACACCATCGACCGGTATATCCCCGCCGACGGAATTAACGTCACTTCCTACTTCGGCGCCACTCCCACGCAAGGCGCGCTCTACGTCGATAGTTTTCTGGATCAAAAAGACAAATATTCCTACTTTTTGGGCGGAAACCAGTCTCTCTGCGTCATCGAAACTCAGCAGGTCGACGCCCCCAAGGTGCTGATCGTCCGCGACTCCTACACCGACTCTCTGGCGCCCTTCCTGACCCAGCGTTTTTCCGAACTCCATCTGTTTGACCTACGGTACAACTTAATCAGCATCCAGGACTATGTGACACAGCACGACATAGATGCCGTGGTGGTTCTGTACTCCTTCTCAAATTTTATGGCCGGTACCAACCTGTTTGCGCTAGGGCGATAGGTGTTCCGCCCGCCTCTACTCAAAAACAGAATTGGCCCCTCTTTCGCGGCAAAACAATTCTGCAAACCGGGCCCCGGCAGTGACCTATTTAGGCCCCTGATTTGTCCGAAACGATTGAGCAAACGACACTCTTATGCTATAATCAGGAAAAAGCAAGATGACACATTCTCTTTTCTCCTGTTTTTCCCTCGATTCACAGAGAAGCGAATTCCAGTTGTCTTGTCCCATTCCCGCTGTGCAGCTGTCTGTCCTTTTTTGGGATACTCTACCATACCGGCTTCGCGGACAGCAGCCCGATTTTCCTGCCACAAAACTGATCAATAAGAAGGTGCCTCTATGAAAACCATTCTCCATGCACAGCGGCGCAGCAGTATTGCGGCGGCGGCTGTCACCATCGCGCTTGGCCTGGTGCTGGTAGGCTGGCCCGACCGCTCGATTCATTTTTTATGTATGCTTCTGGGAGCCTCCATCTTCCTTACCGGCATTATTTATTTCCTTGGTTGGCTTGCTCGTCGGCAAGAGGGGGTTCCGGTCTTTTTTGTGCTGCCCGGTGTTGTGTTGTGCGCCCTTGGCATCTGGCTGATGACCAGCCCCGCCTCCGTGGTTTTGCTGATCCAATATATCTTTGGGGCGATTTTGATTGTCCACGGCGCGGTAGATCTGCAGGGTGCAGCCGCGCTGATGCGCCAGCGTTGGAACCGTTGGTGGGCAGACCTGCTTCTGGCCCTTCTGACCGTGGCCCTTGGCGCCCTGATTTTGGTCAACCCCTTCGGTACCTTTGCCGCTTTGGTCATTCTCATCGGCGTTGCGCTGGTCTTTGACGGACTCAGCGACCTTTACATTATTTTCCGACTGAGCCGGGCGTTCAAGGCGGCTGAGCTTCAAGCCCAAGAGGAGGAGCAGGATCTTGAGCAGTAACCTGCGGGAAGTCAATCTGGAGCGCGGCATGCCTCGAGCGGACCAGGCGATCCGTCAACTGACCTTTGAGCTCCACCGCAGCCGGAGCCTGGGATTTACCGCCCTGAAGCTCATCCATGGGTATGGCTCTTCCGGTACTGGAGGCCGCATCCGGGTAGAGGCCAGGAACTATCTGGCCCGTCTCCAGGCCCGGGGAGAAATCGCCGGTCTGATCACAGGAGAGGAGTTTTCCATTTTCAACCCGGCCACCCTGGATGCCTTTCGCCGCTGCGGCGACCTGCGTCAGGACCGCGACCTGGAGCGGCATAACAACGGGGTCACCTTCGTTCTGCTGTGAGAAATGGGCGTATGCCCTCTGCCATTTTGTAGAAATCCATAAAGAATGATTTTTTGGCTTTTAGAACTTGCATTTCGTTCCCGGCCCATGTATAATTGTCCTCATTCAACGGACAATTAAACAGCCAAACGATGTCCACAGAGAAGCGGCCCCTCCGGGGCCCACCGACGGTGTAACGCTCTCAGGTACGAGGACTGTGGACGGATGGCACTCTGGAGACACCCGCTCAATCGTGGGGGCCGAAGGTGCAAGTCCGAAATGTTTTGTTTCGGACAAATCTCTCAGGCAAAAGAACAGAGCTTCGAATTGATACCGTCAACGGGGACGCTTTCCTGTTGGCGGGGAAGCGTCGTTTTGTCAGGAGCGCAGCATCGTTCGGCTGCGCTCTTTGTTTTGTCTGTATGGGTAAATTTTGGAGGGAGAGACAAGGAAAACATGATGACAGAACTGCTGGTAAAAATTGACGATTTCGTCTGGGGCGTCCCCCTAATTGTACTGATCCTGGCCTGCGGCCTGTGGCTGACCGTCCGCACCGGTTTGCTCCAGGTCTTCCACCTGGGCAAAGCTCTGAAGTTTATGGTGAAGAACGAGGAAGATGGCCACGGTGAGGTTACCTCCTTTGGCGCGCTGTGTACCGCTCTTTCCGCCACCATCGGCACGGGCAACATTGTGGGCGTGGCTTCCGCCATAGCCGCGGGCGGCCCGGGCGCTCTGTTCTGGATGGAGGTCGCCGCCTTCTTCGGTATGGCCACCAAATACGCCGAGGGACTTCTGGCTGTGAAATATCGCCAGATTGATGCGGATGGGCACGTGCTGGGCGGCCCCTTCTACTACATCGAAAAGGGCATGGGGGAAAACTGGAAGTGGCTGGCTAAGTGCTTTGCCTTGTTTGGTGCCATTGCCGGCCTGCTGGGAATCGGAACCATCACCCAGATCAACGGCATCACCTCAGCAGCCCAAACTTTCTTTGACCCAAATAAAAATACTACACTGTTTACCCTTGGCTCTGGAGACAATCAGTCGGCTATCACCCTGACCACCGTCCTGGTGGGCCTGCTGGTCACCGTTTTTGTGGCGTTGGTCGTCATCGGAGGAATCCAGCGCATCGCAAAGGTCTCCGAGATCATCGTGCCCTTTATGGCCGTCCTGTACGTGATCTGCGGCGTGCTGATTTTGATTTTTAACGTCACCGCCATTCCCAACGCCCTGTATCAGATCGTAGTAGGCGCCTTTGTTCCCAAAGCGATCGCCGGCGGCCTCGTAGGCATCACCATTAAGGTTGCCATGCAGAAGGGCGTTGCCCGGGGCATTTTTTCCAACGAAGCCGGTCTTGGCTCCGCTCCCATCGCTGCCGCCGCAGCCCAAACGAAGGAACCCGTCCGCCAAGGCCTGGTCACTATGACCGGTACCTTTATCGATACCATCATCATCTGTACCATGACTGGTCTGTCTATCGTCATCACCGGAGCCTGGGCCCCCGAGCTCGGGCTGGAAGGCGCCGGAATCACGATGTACGCCTTTCAAAACGCCTTGCCTTTCCCCGCTCAGATCGGGTCTTTCCTGCTGATGCTGTGCCTGATGTTCTTTGCCTTTACCACCATCTTAGGTTGGGACTACTATGCCGAGCGCTGCCTGGAATACCTGTCCGGCGGTAAGATGGGCCCCGTCAAGGTCTATCGCTGGCTGTACATCGCGGCGGTCTTTGTCGGCCCTTATCTCACTGTCAAGGCCGTGTGGACGATCGCGGACATCTTCAACGGATTGATGGCCCTCCCCAATATTATTGCCCTGCTGGCTTTGTCCGGTGTGGTGGCCAAGGAGACGAAAAGCTACTTCGACCGCAAAGCTCATCTGCAGCCGTAAGAATCCTTACGCATAAAACGCCGCCGGTTTCTTGGTCATATGGCCAAGAAACCGGCGGCGTTTTTTATGGAAGCGCCTCTCCCATTTGGCGCAGCCGGGCCAGAAGCGCCTCCCGCTCATTTGGTACACAGCCTTCCGCCGCCTGCTCCAGCAGTTCCCGCAGCGCTCGGCCCACAGCTTGCCCGGACAGTCCGGCTTCCATGGCATCCCGCCCATTCACCGCCAGATCCCGGAGGGTAAGACACGGGCGGCGACCAAGGAGTTCCCTGGCCTCCTTCTCCGCCCGGTCCAGGACATCCGTCTCTTCTTCCTGCGGTGCGCAGGCGTGGACATCCCCGCGTTTGAGCGCCAGCAAATCAAAAAACTGCTCTTCCCCCAGCCTGGCTAACCACCGGCCCGCCCACCGCTGTGTGGGCTCTACCGGCAGATGGTGCCTGGCCACCAGCGCCACAGCCTTTTCCCGCGTGGCATTGTCCAGGCGCAGGCGGCGCAGCGCTTGGTCAGCCAAGGCGGCGCTCACCTTGGCGTGGCCATAAAAATGGCCCACGCCTCGGTCATCCACGGAAAAGGATTGGGGCTTTCCCACGTCGTGCAGCAGGGCCGCCAGCCGGAGGCCCGCTTTCGGCGGCACCCCTTCCAGCGCCTTCACACTGTGGGTATACACGTCGTAACAGTGGTGCGGGTTGCGCTGGTCAAAACTGATAGATGGAGCAAGTTCCGGAAGAATCTGGGCCACCACCTCAGGAAACTCCAGTAAAACCCGGCCCGCCCCCGGAGAGCAGAGCAGGCGAATCCATTCAGCTGAAATCCGCTCCCAGGACACGTGGGACAGCTGGCCGGCGTATCGGCGGATGGCGGCGGCGGTGTCGGGGTGGGTGGAAAATCCAAGTTGGGCACACAGCCGCAGCCCCCGGAGCAAGCGCAGCGCATCCTCCTCAAAGCGCCGGCTCGGAAGTCCCACACAGCGCACCAAGCGGCGCTTCAGGTCCTCGCGCCCGCCAAACAGATCCACCAGTCCATCTCTCCCCCAGGCCATGGCATTGATGGTAAAGTCCCTGCGGGACAGGTCCTGGGCCAGGTCAGTGGTGAACTCCACCCGGTCAGGGTGGCGGTGGTCGGAGTAGGTACCCTCCCGGCGAAAGGTGGTCACCTCCACGGGTAATCCGCCCGATAAAACGGTGATGGTGCCGTGCTTCACCCCGGTCTTTACACAGCGCAAACCGGCGCAGGCCACCTCAATTTCTTCTGGAAGTGCCGAAGTAGCCGCATCATAGTCATGGGGTTCAATCCGCAGCAGACGGTCCCGGACGCATCCCCCTACCAGCACCGCCCGATGGCCCGCCCGCTCCAGACAATCGATCACCGCCAGGGCCCTGGAATCCCAGTCCATTCTGTCGCACGCCTCCCTTCCCGGTTCAGATCTGATTGAACGTCCGAAAAAAGGCGGAGATGCGTTTTGCTTCTCCGCCATCCATGCTCATTTAACGCACCTTAATCTGCGCTAAAATCTCTCCGATTGGCCCGGCGATCATTAAATCAGCATGGGAATCGTATGGGGTTGGGCTCTTGTTGATCAAAACCAGCCGGTGGCCCCGGTAGTAGTTGACCAGATTCGCAGCGGGGTAAACGGCCAGAGAGGTCCCTCCGATGATCAGCATGTCCGCGCTTTGGATGTCGGACAGGGCCTTTTCCATCACCCGGCTGTTCAACTGCTCCTCATAGAGCACCACGTCAGGTTTGATGATACCTCCGCAGGAGCAGGTGGGCACTCCTTCACTGTCCCGGATGAACTCCACCGGGTACGCTTTTTTGCACCGCATGCAGTAGTTGCGGTGGACCGAGCCGTGAAGCTCCCACACCCGCTTTGACCCGGCCAGCTGATGCAGCCCGTCAATATTCTGGGTGACCACGCTGCGCAGCTTGCCCGCCGTCTCCAGCTCCGCCAGCTTTTTGTGGGCGGCATTGGGCAAAGCATCCAGGCAGAGCATCTTTGCGCGGTAAAACCGGTAAAATTCTCCCGGCCGGGTGTCAAAGAAACTGCGGCTTAATATTTCCTCCGGAGGGTAGTCATACGTTTGGTTGTACAGACCATCCACGCTGCGGAAATCCGGAATGCCGCTCTCGGTAGACACTCCGGCACCGCCGAAAAAGACGATGGAACGGCTGTCGTCGATCCACTGCTGAAGGGTCTTGCTCTCATCCTTCGTCATAACACTTGCGTCTCCTTTCCCCTGCGGCGCTGCACGCCGGGTCCCAATGTCCCTTTTTATTTCCAAATCCCACTCTGATATTCTGCATTGTAAACCAGAAACACGTTTCCGGTATCCTCATCCGTGAAGCAGCAGTTTCCCCATACGTGACAAGTTGTCAGCCATAAATCGGTATGCTCTCAACTTTTCCGCTATTATACTGCGTACGGAACAAATCTGCAAACCTCGAACGCCAAGATTGCATGAAAATTGTTGCACAAACAAACCGCTTTTCCGTTGATTCAGCAAGCATTATTATACCACGGACGATTGCACCTTTTCAAACCAATTTCCACGAAAACCAGTCTTCTCGTTCTAAGCCCTTTCGGCGCATCTTCCGGAGGAATTCGCCCTTTGTCATTCCTCTTTGGTATCAGGCGTTTTATCCAAACATAGGATAGATTCAGGCAAACCGCCAGTTCCTCTGCAAATCCCTTCTCCCTTCTTCCATCTGCCATGACGTTTTCCACAGGAAGCCGGCTTGATTCTACCGGACGCCTCTGGACTTTTCTTCCGTTTTTCGGTAAACTGGAAGGTACTTTTTATGATACCAAGGAGAACGCACCATGGACGCCATTACGCAAGCTCTGGCCCAGGAACTGGGCCGCACCAAAGAACAAGTGCAAAATGTAGTAACCCTAATTGACGAGGGGGCTACCATCCCCTTTATCGCCCGATACCGGAAGGAGCTTCACGGCTCCATGGACGACCAGCTGCTGCGCCAACTGGCCGACCGTCTGCAATACCTGCGCAATCTGGAGCAGCGGCGGGGAGAGGTGAAAAGCTCCATTGAGAACCAGGGGAAACTGACCGAGGCCTTGGCCGCCGCTATCGACTCCGCCTCCACCCTGGCAGAGGTGGAGGATCTGTACCGCCCCTATAAGCAGAAGCGCCGCACCCGGGCCACCATCGCTCGGGAGAAGGGACTGGAGCCTCTGGCGGATCTGTTGTCCGCCAAAGGAACTTCCTGCCCCTCCGCCGCGTCGGCTGCCATGGCGTTCCTCGACCCAGAGAAAGGGGTAACAACCATCGAGGAAGCTCTTCAGGGGGCAAACGACATTCTGGCCGAGCGCATCTCCGATGACGCCGAAATCCGAAAGCAATTGCGCGAACTTTTCCTGCGCCGGGCCATGCTGGTATCTAAAGCCGCCCAGGCCACGCCGGAGGACACTGTGTACCGGCTGTATTACGACTTTAAAAGCCCGGTCAACCGCCTTCAGGGCTACCAAGTGCTGGCCATCAACCGGGGTGAGCGGGAGGAGGTCTTAAAGGTGGCTGTGGTGCTGGACCCAGAAACAGCCCACATGACGGTGCGCCGGGCGGTGGTGGCCGGGTCTGCCTGCATGGACATCGTGCGGACGGCGGCGGACGACGCCTATGACCGACTGATCCAACCCTCCATGGAGCGGGAAATCCGCAGCCACCTTACCGATCAGGCCAACGAGGGCGCTATCCGCATGTTCGCCCTGAATCTAAAGCCGCTGCTCATGCAGCCCCCGGTCAAGGGCAGGGTGACCATGGGTCTGGACCCAGGCTACCGCATGGGGTGCAAGGTGGCGGTGGTGGATCCCACCGGTAAGGTTCTGGACACCACCGTGGTCTACCCCACCTATGGGGAGCGGCAGAAGCAGGAGAGCATTGCCAAGCTGGCCGCTCTCATCAAACAGCACACCGTGGAGCACATCGCCATCGGCAACGGCACCGCCAGCCGGGAGACCGAGCAGATGACGGTGGAACTGATCCGCCAGGTGGGGAGCGGCGTCTCTTACATGATCGTCAGCGAGGCGGGGGCTTCCGTCTACTCGGCCAGCAAGCTGGCTTCGGAGGAATTCCCCCAGTTTGACGTCAACCTGCGAAGCGCCGTGTCCATCGCCCGCCGCCTCCAGGACCCCCTGGCCGAGCTGGTAAAAATCGACCCCAAGGCCATCGGGGTCGGTCAGTACCAGCACGACATGCCCCAGGCGCGCCTGGGCGAAACGCTGGACGGCGTGGTGGAGGACTGCGTCAACGCGGTTGGAGTCGATGCCAACACCGCTTCTCCCTCTCTGCTCCAGCGGGTATCCGGTCTCACCGCCGCCACCGCCAAAAATCTGGTGAACTACCGGGAAGAACACGGCGCCTTCACCAGCCGGAAGCAGCTGTTAAAGGTCCCAAAGTTGGGCCCCAAGGCCTTTGAGCAGTGCGCCGGCTTTCTCCGGATCCCGGAAAGTCCGAATCCCCTGGACAATACCGGCGTCCACCCGGAGAGCTATCCGGCGGTGGAAACGCTGCTGAGCGCCTGCGGCTATACTCTGGCCGATGTGAAGGCGGGTGCTCTGTCCGAGCTGAACTCCAGAGTGAAAGCCACGGGCCTGGCACGGCTGGCCGAGCTCTGCGGCGTGGGGGTTCCCACCCTGTCAGACAGTTTGAAGGAGCTGATGAAGCCGGGTCGGGACCCCCGGGATGAGCTGCCCGCCCCCATCCTGCGCACCGATGTCATAGAGGCCAAAGACCTGAAGCCCGGCATGGAGCTTCAGGGGACGGTGCGCAACGTCATCGACTTCGGCGTTTTTGTGGATATCGGCATCCATCAGGACGGTTTGGTCCATATCAGCAAGCTGCCCCGGCGGGTACGCCACCCCTCTGAGCTGCTGCGTGTGGGGGACGTGATTACCGTTTGGGTGATCGAGGTGGACGAGAAAAAAAAGCGTATCAGCCTGACCATGCAGCGGCCGGAGTAAACGCGGCGGAAGCACGTTTTCAAACGAATAACGTGTAAACGGGCCGTTCAGAAAATCACTCGGTTTTCTGCTCATTCTTTCCCGCCGCTTCGCGGCAAGGGGAGGCATCTGCCCGTTTCGCCTTTCCTATCGCTCCCGCGCCATTCTCTGTCAATGTTTCGCAGTCCCCGTGAGTTCTGCCGCGCGCATTCTTTTCTTCATTCTGGAACCTGTTCTCATCTTTCCGTCAGAAAGGAGCCTGCTATGCATCCCTTTGCCGTCATCGATCTGCACTGCGACACGCTTACCGCCTTTTCCGATTTTACCCGCTGGCGCAATCCTCTGGACGACTCAGATGCCGCCTGGTCGCTGTCCGCTCTGCCCCGAGGCATCTACTGGGGACAATGCTTTGCTATCTTTCTCCCGGATACGCTTACTCCGGAGGAGGCCGTCCGCTACTATGCCCGCCATCAAAAAAGTTTTGTCCGGCAGATGCAGACATTCTGCTCCCGTATCAGCGCATGCCAAACCGCCGCCCAGATTGATACCGCGTGGGCACAGGGCAAAACGGCCGCTGTCCTCTCGGTGGAAAACGGCTCCGCCCTGGCGGGAGATCTGGATCGGGTGGCGTTACTGGCCCGGGACGGAGTTCGGATGATGACCCTGACTTGGAACGGGGAAAACGAGCTTGGCTCGGGAAACAGCACCGACCACGGCCTGTCCGACTTTGGCCGGGCTGTCATTCCCGCCATGGAGCATTCCGGCATTTTACCGGATGTGTCCCACTTGAACGACCAGGGCTTTGCCGATCTGCTGGCGGTGGCCCAAAAGCCTTTTCTGGCAACCCACTCCAATTCCAGGGCGGTGTGCGGACACAAGCGCAACCTGACGGACGACCAGATTCGGGAGATGGCGGATCGCCGCTGCCTTATCGGTCTGAACTACTGCAGCTGCTTTCTCCGGGACGGCGGATGTGCCGGACCGGAAGATCTGCTCCGTCATGTGGACCACTTCCTGGATTTGGGGGCAGAGAACTGTCTGGCTCTGGGGTCTGACTTTGACGGAGCCGACCTCCCCCCCTTTTTGAATACACCCGAAAAAGCATGCGGACTGTACCAATGCCTTTTGGACCACGGGTTTTCTCCCGCCCTGTGTGACAAAATTCTGTTTGGCAATGCCTTGGCTTTTTTCCGGGCCAACCTGGGTTAAGCGTCCTTGCATTCTTTTCCGGCTTACGTTATACTGAGGCGTAGGATAGATTGGAAGGGGGCAACAACATGGGAACCATAGATCACCTGGATTTTCTGGCTGACTATCAGGAGGATAACCGCATTGAAGCTAAACGGGCCCAGGGTGGGCTTCCTCACAGCCTTTGGGAGACGTATTCCTCCTTTGCCAACACTCTGGGTGGCGTGATTCTGTTGGGGGTGGCCGAAGCGGAGGACAAATCGCTCTACTCCGTCTCCCTGCCCGACCCGCAGAAGCTGGTTGATGAGTTTTGGCTCAAAGTCAATGATCCTGCCATGGTCAGCACCAACATACTCAAAGCGGAGGACGTGCGCATTTTGCGCAATGGGGGGCATTCCATTGTGGCCATTTTCGTCCCTCGGGCTGAGTTCCGCCAGCGGCCCGTCTACGTGGGGCAGGATCCCTTTTTCGGCACCTACTACCGCAAGGGGGAGGAAGACTGCCGTGCTCCCCGCCACGAGGTGGAGGCCATGCTCCGCGACCGGGATGACCCGTTCCCCCTGGACGGCCTGTCCCGCCTGAATTCAACGCATGATGTATGATCCCGGAGCCCTGCGGATTTCCCCGCGGCCGGCGTGCAGCCGGGAAAAGCACCTCCTTGGGAACTTGACCACTTTTTTAATGAAAAAAGGGCCTGGACGTCTTGTCCAGGTCCTTTTTTTCATCCTTCCATGTGCCGGCCCAAAAAACCGGCGATGGACTGTGCCAGCTTATAATCCACTTCAGTACCGTTCAGACTATCTCCCTGCCCTGCAAAGATGACGCAGCCAAGTACGTCTCCCTGGGCTAGGATGGGTGCTGCAGTGGACAATGAGAACTTATCGTCCCCGTCGCACAAGGGAATGGTTTCTTCTCCGGCTTTGTACTGATAAATCTGCCGTCCCTCCATCAAACGCTCCAATTCGGAGGAAATCTGCCGATCCATCAACTCCCGGCGCGGGGCGCCTGCAACTGCGATGCAATTGTCTCGGTCCGTGATCACCGTCACTTGCCCGGTTGTACGATTCAGTGTGTCGCACAATTGCCCCGCAAAGTCTACCAGTCCTCCCATAAGAGAATACTTTTTAAAGATTACACCGCCGTCCTTATCCGTATAAATCTCTAGCGGGTCGCCCTC
>JBFWME010000022.1:0-37370 GCA_050251755.1 Lawsonibacter sp.
ATTGCCGTGTCCAAGGTGCCGGTCAAATCCATCCTCCGCGGGCTGAAACCCATTTTATTCATTGCCGTCTTTACGGCCGTGCTCAACCTGTTTTATACGCCCGGCACCCATGTGTTGGTTCAGTTTTGGGTCTTTACCATCACCCTTGAGGGGGTGTTCAACGCCTTCTTCATGGTCATTCGCATTATGATGCTCATTGCGGGCACCTTTCTGCTGACCTATACCACCTCTCCCATCCTGCTCACCGACGGGCTGGAGGCTCTGCTGAATCCCCTGAAAAAGCTCCGGGTTCCCGTCCATGAGCTGGCGATGATGATGTCCATCGCGCTGCGGTTTATTCCGACGCTGATTGAGGAGACGGATAAAATCATGTCCGCACAGCGGGCCCGCGGCGCCGACTTTGAAAGCGGAAACCTGATCCAGCGGGCCAAGGCCCTGATCCCTCTGCTGGTTCCCCTGTTCATCTCCGCCTTTCGCCGGGCCGACGAGCTGGCAATTGCCATGGAGTGCCGCTGTTACCACGGCGGCGAGGGTCGCACCCGCCTGCGCCAGCTGAAGTATCAAACCATAGACTACGTTACCCTTCTTTTCTACTTGGCCATCACGATTTTGGTCGGGGTCTTGGGACGTTTCGGGCTGTAAGGGTGATGATATGGGACGAAATATCGCGCTGAAATTGATGTATAACGGCTCTGCTTACCACGGCTGGCAGGTGCAGAAAAATGCCGTTTCTGTGGCGGAAACGTTGGAAAAAGCGCTGGCCACCGTGGTCTGCCATCCAGTCAAATGTACGGGAGCAGGGCGCACCGACGCAGGCGTTCATGCGGAAGTCTATGTGGCCAACTTCCACACCACCTCCGCAATTCCCTGCGACCGCATTCCTCTGGCCGTCAACACCAGGCTGCCCCGTGACATCGTGGTGGTCAAGGCCACGCAGGTACCCGAGGAATTCAATGCCATCGGTTCCTGCCACAAAAAGGAATACACCTACCGCATTTACAATTCCCGCCTGGGGAATGCTTTTTACGTGGACCGTGCCTGGTTCTACCCCAGGCACCTGGACGAAACGGTGATGCAGCGGGCCGCGGATCAGTTTGTGGGTACCCATGACTTCCGTGCCGTGCGCTCTGTGGGTACCGAAACCAAAACCACCGTACGCACGGTTTATTACTTCGACGTTTCCCGCCGGGGAGATTTGATAGAGTGTAACGTGTGTGCTAATGGTTTTCTCTATAACATGGTTCGGGCCATGGTGGGCACCGTTGTCTATGCCGCGGAGGGCAAGTTCTCCCCCGAGGACATTCCCAGCATTCTCAACTCGGGCAACCGCACCCTGGCCGGTCCTACCGTTCCGCCGGGAGGCCTGTATATGACCAAATTGTGGTACCGGGAGGACGTGCTGTAGCCTTTCTCTTCCCATCTTCTCATAAAAGAGTCTGCAACTTTTTTCGGATTTCGCATACCATTTTACATAGCAAAGGCGAATGATATGAACAACGAAGCACCGGCCAAAACGCCAAAAAAATCAAATATTTTTATTCGGCTGCTGACCCTTCTGATCACTGCAGCCCTGGTACTGGGTGCTCTGACCCTGGTGGTTTACCGGGATCGGTTCAATTTGGACGCGGTGAAGCGGTGGCTGTCCTATCGCTCGCTGGAAACCAGCGATACCGGCGAGGCCGCTCCCTTTACCCACGCCGGCGGCGACAAGCTGTCTGTGGCCTATCTGGAAAATGGGATTCTCCTGTCCTCAACCGCCGGAGCTCACTATGATTCCTTCTCCGGGCAGACGTATGCCGAGGAAGTTTTGTCCATGGAAAATCCTGTTTTGTCCGCCTCATCCAAAGCCGGCGTGGTATACGACGCTGGGGGCCAGTCCATGTTTTTGTTCCGGGGCACCGAGGAATCCTTTCAGCTAACGCTGGACGGAAACAGCGACCTGCTGTCCGCCCGGGTAAACGACAGCGGCTGGCTGGCCGTCACCGCCCAGCAGAGCGGCTACAAAGGAGCAGTCACCGTTTATAACAATCGCGGAGAAAAAGTCATTCAGATCAGTCTGTCCTCTACCTTTGTCGTAGACGCGGCTCTCTCCCCAGACTGTAAGACAGTGGCGGTGGTCACCATGGACCAAGAGGGCGGAACCTTCCAAAGTCAGCTGCTTTTTTATCCTGTGGACAAAAAGGAGCCCCGGGCGACTGCCTCTCTGGGCAATTCCACGGTGCTGGACTTGGACTATGAAAACGGGACCGTGTGGGTACTGGGCGAGAGCCAGCTGATGATGGTGGCCGAGGGAGACGGATCCGTCCAGACATACCCGTTCGGCCGCTTCTTCCTGAAGGGCTGTGATTTTGGCGGAGATGGATTTGCCCTTTTGCTCCTGGGGCGTTACCGGGCGGGCTCTGCCACTCAGGCCCTGACCATCGCCGCGGACGGCTCAGTCAAGGCCTCCATGGATTTATCCAGCCAGGTACTGGCCTTTGACAGTGCCGGAACTTACTGTTCCCTGCTCACGGGCAGCGGGCTGACCATCTACACCCAGAATCTGCATCCTTATTCTTCACTGGAATCCACCCTTGGAGCCCGATACACCGCTCTTTCCGCCGACGGCTCCGCTCTTTTAGCCGACACGCAACAGGCTTGGCTGTATATTCCAAGATGATCCATCCCTTCTCACCGGATATGGAGGAACATTATGACTGCTTTGGTATTTGATATCGTCATCGCCGCTTTGCTGCTTCTGGCCGCCTGGCGGGGATACCGGAAGGGGTTTGTGCTGACCCTGTGCGGTTTTCTGGCCATATTTGTGGCTTTTATTGGGGCCACCATGGTTTCGAATTCCCTATCCGGTCCGGTAAGCCGCATTATTCAGCCCGTCGTGGAGAACAATATTCAGCAGATTTTCTTGCAGCACTTGCCCCTTGAGACAGAGGTTACCGACAGCACCGACAGCAGCATCGACAGCAGCGGCGCCAACGGAACCAATGAAACCAACGAAACAGGCACGGATACGTCCTCCAACGCCGTGGAAGTGTCCCTTCAGGAGGCGCTGAATCTGCTGAAGGACTCCTCACTGTACAAGGGCTTTGCCGACGCGTTCCAACAGGCGGTGAACAATGGGATGGTCTCGGCCACCGTCAACGCCGCCCATACCATTGCCGATTATGTCTCGAAGCAGATCGCCCAGTCGGTTTTGTTTTTGGTCTCCTTCGTTTTAATTTTAGTCCTTTGGTTCTTCCTCAGTCACGCACTGGATCTGGCGTTCCGGCTGCCGGTTCTGTCTACTTTGAATCATTGGAGCGGCGCTGCCCTTGGGCTGCTCAAGGGGGGACTGCTGCTGTTTATCGCCTGTTGGCTGCTCAAAGACAGCTTTCTGCCACAGAGCACCATACAGAACACTTATCTTTTGAAATTTTTCTGTACCGTCAGCCCTCTGACCGTACTCTTCTAACGATTCACAATTTATCATTCATGACCAGTTCATAATTGGGGTGTATCATTCCCTCAAAATTAAGTCTTTTCTCCTGAAAGGAGTGTAAACTCATGCAGCCTACTATGTGCAGCCGCTGCGGCAAAAATGTAGCAGTGATCTTTATCACAAAGCTGGAAAACGGCAGCTCAAAAAACGAAGGTCTGTGCCTGAAATGCGCCAAAGAATTGGGAATTAAGCCCATTGATGATATGATGAAGAAAATGGGCATCACCGATGAGGACCTGGACACCTTGACCAATGAGATGATGTCCGCCTTCGGTGGGGCCGAGGGTCTGGAGGGTCTGGTAAACCAGCCCAAATCCGAAGACGGCGAAGAGGATGACGACGGGCGCACCGCCACGTTTCCCTTTCTGAACCAGCTGTTTGGGAGCGGCAACGGCCCTGCCTCCGCCCCCACACCGGCTGAGGGCGCTCCCTCCCCCCGCACCGAGAAAAATGGGGCGCAAAAACAGCCCAAGCGAAAGTTTTTGGACAGCTACTGCATCTCCCTGACCGAAAGAGCCAGCAATGGCAAGCTGGATAAGCTCGTTGGCCGGGATCGGGAGGTAGAGCGGGTGATCCAAATTTTAAATCGCCGTCAAAAAAACAATCCCTGTCTCATCGGCGAGCCCGGTGTGGGAAAAACTGCCATTGCCGAGGGTCTGGCCCAAAAGATTTTCCAGCAGGATGTCCCCTACAAGCTGTTGGACAAGGAGGTTTATCTCCTGGATCTCACCGCTTTGGTGGCGGGCACCCAATTCCGGGGTCAGTTTGAAAGCCGGATGAAGGGCCTGATCGAAGAGATTCGCAAACTGGGTAATATCATTCTGGTGATCGACGAGGTTCATAACATTGTGGGTGCCGGAGACGCCGAGGGGTCCATGAATGCCGCCAACATTCTAAAGCCGGCCCTCTCCCGGGGCGAGCTTCAGGTCATCGGCGCCACAACCCTGAACGAGTACCGTAAGCACATTGAAAAGGACACCGCTCTGGAGCGGCGGTTCCAGCCCGTCATCGTGGAGGAGCCTTCCATCGAGGACAGCGTAAAAATCATTGAGGGCATTGCTCCCTACTATGAAGCCTTCCACCAGGTGACGGTTTCGCCTGAAATGTGCCGACTGGCCGTCACCATGAGCGAGCGCTATATCACCGACCGGTATCTGCCCGATAAAGCCATCGACCTGATCGACGAGGCCTGCTCCAACGTAAATCTGCACAACCAGTCTCTGGCCCGGATCAATGGCATTCAAAAGGAACTGTCCGACCTGGCCAAGGAGCGTGAAGTCATGATGGCCGCCGCTACCGAGGATGCCTATCAGCGCCTGGCAGCCATCAAGAGCACCCAGCTGCGGCTTGAGGGGGAGCTCCAGCGTCTGGAATCGACGGCGCATCCCGCCCTGACGGAAGAGCATCTAGCCAACGTCATCGAACTGTGGACCAACATTCCCGCCAGCCGCATTCAGGAACAGGAATACCAGCGGCTGGCCAAGCTGGAAGAGCGTCTGGAGCGCCATATCATCGGCCAGGACGATGCGGTAAAGGCGGTTTCCGCCGCCATCCGCCGGGGCCGGGTTGGTATCTCACCGAAGCACAAACCGGTATCCTTTATCTTTGTGGGCTCTACTGGGGTGGGTAAAACCGAGCTGGTGAAGCGGCTGGCCGCGGATCTGTTCGATGCTCCGGAATCGCTGATCCGCCTGGATATGTCCGAATTCATGGAGAAGCACGCCGTCTCCCGCATCATCGGTTCGCCTCCTGGCTATGTGGGCTATGATGAAGCGGGCCAGTTGACCGAGAAGATCCGAAGAAAGCCGTATTCTGTGGTCCTCTTTGACGAAATTGAAAAGGCCCACCCGGATGTCCTCAACATTCTCCTTCAGATTCTGGACGACGGCCGCATTACCGACGCCCACGGCCGGACGGTGAATTTTGAGAATACCGTCATCGTCATGACAACCAATGCCGGGAGCAACACAAAGGTGGGCTCCGTAGGATTCGGCCGCACCGCCAACGAACAGGGCAAGGAACGGGCAATGAAAGCCCTTCAGGACTTCCTGCGGCCCGAGTTCCTCAACCGGGTGGACGAGGTCGTCTACTTCAACCAACTCACGGAAGAAAACTTTAAGCAGATTGCCGTGCTGATGCTGAAGGAGCTAGCGGACTCTCTGGCGGAGAAGAGCATCTCCTTTACGTGGGAGGACTCTCTTCTGGACTACCTGGTGAAAAAGTCTTACTCTGCTGCCTACGGCGCCCGGAATCTGCGCCGCCTGATTCAGAAGGAATTGGAAGACGCCATCGCCCTCCGCCTCATTGAAGGGTATCAGTATCCCATCTCCCAGATGAAAGCGGTGGCCGAGAACGAGAAAATCCAGCTGCTGGCGATGTAAGAAACACCATAAAAACCGAGCCGCCCCAATTGGGGCGGCTCGGTTTTTATTTGCCGCTGGCGGTTCGCACTCATGAGACACGTTGTCCTGTCATGGTCTGCTGGACGATGCTCTCCATCATCTCTCCGGTCAGCTGCGAGACGACATATCCAAACAGATTGCCTTCCGTGTCGATCATAAAGGTCGTGGGAAACGCCGAGATGCCATAGGCGGAAAGCACCTCGCCTGTGGTATCCATCACCACCGGGAAGGTATAGCCGTTCTCCTGAAGAAACTGTTCCACTTCCGCCTGGGTTTTGTCACTGTTATTGGGATAGCCGTCCGACTTGGGATTAGCCACTCCTAATACCACCAGGTCCCCCCCGTTGCTTCCGTAGGACTCATAAAGCGCCTGAATGTCCGGCAGCTCATTCTGACACGGGCCGCACCAGGTGGCCCAGAAATTGAGGAACACCGTCTTTCCCCGGTAGTCGGACAAGGTATGGGTCTCTCCGTTCTGATCCACCAGTGTAAAGTCGGGCGCGGGGATTTCCGGCACCTCTTCAGACGCATCTCCACTTTGAGACGTACTGCCGCCGCTCTCCTGGGACGAGGCTGCGGACGGATCCGTGCTCCCCTGGCTCTGCGCCGACTGGCTGCCCCCCGCAGAGGACAGATAACTGGTAATGCCATTCATATAGCCGGTCAAGGTCATCACGCCCATCAAGATCAGCAAAGCAGCCCCAATTTTGACTGTATAACGCACCACGCGCTGGTGCCGCTGGAAGAAGCCAAGTACCGCCCCCGTGAACAGCCCAACCGCCAAAAACGGAATAACAAATCCAAAGGTGTACACGCCGATGAGCAAAAAGCCCGCCCCGGAGCTTCCGGCGGACGAGGCCATCAGAAGTACGCTGCCCAAAGTCGGCCCAACACAGGGGGTCCAGGCAAAGCTGAAAGTAAATCCCAAAATCAGAGCCGTCAACGGATTCATGGCCCACTTGTCCAGCCGAAGGGGCAGCCGATGCTCCCTGGTCAGCGTGTCGGAAGGTCCAAACAGTCCAAACTGGTACAGCCCGAACAGGATCATAATCATCCCGCTGATGCGGGCAAACCACAGCCGATTGCCGCTGAAAAACTGGCCAAGGGCAGTAAACCCGAACCCAAGTAGGAAAAAGGTAAAGCTGACCCCCAATACAAAAAACAGAGTGTTGACCATCACCTTTCCCCTGGGGTAGTGGACGGTCCCATCTTCCCCTACCTTCCGGGCCCCTCCCGCCAGATAACTGACGTAGAGCGGCACCAAAGGCAGCACGCAGGGAGAGAAAAAACTCAGCAGGCCCTGGACAAAGACAGTCAGCACAGGAACGCTGGTTCCAATGGAAAAACCCATATAGATCTCCTTTCATCCAATCGGATCTTTTTTCTGATTCACAAACAAGTCGAAACATACCTCATTGCGGCTCGTCAGGGATACACACCACAAAGGCGATATGTGGCTGACGGCAGCCGTGGGCAGGTATGCATTCCGTCGAGCAGGGACTATCTTCATTGAGATGGCCACGTTCCCGTGTGGGTGCAGCGTCATTTCATCGTCTTCGATCATTTCCTTCCAACGCAGCCTTACCGCGCAAAATTTCACGGTCCAGATCTGCAATGCTGATTTTTGCCAGTCTCGTTCGGCATTCTTCATCCAAATCGGCAAAGATGCCGTCCATCAGGCTGGCCATACCCGAGGCAATCATGCACTCTTTGTTCGTATCTCCGCTGTGCCAGGCCGCCTCTACAAATCGAATTTGAAGCGCGTCGGCCACCTGATCCAGGGTAAGCTTCTCCGGATCTCCCTCAAACCGGTAGCCCCCTTCGCTCCCCTCTTTTGTCGTTACCATACCGGCCTTTTTCAGCGCCGCCATAATTTTGCGGACGCGGGCCGGGTTGGTGCAAATGTTTTCCGCCAACTCCTCACTGGACAGCAGGCAAGCCCTGTGACTGAGATAGACCAAGGCATGCACTCCAACACAAAACGAGCTCTTCATTCCGCTTCCTCCTTCCTTAAATGCTGTCAGCTTTCTGTATTTTTTTCAGTTACAGTTTTCTGTAACTATATCAGATACATTTCAATCTGTCAATCCCATCTTCCAACTTTTCTCTTATAACATCGGGATCCAAGATTGCCAAAAACAAGACAGGCGCGGCAAATGCCGCGCCTGTCTTGTTCAAATGAATTTTAATGTTCCAGCAGTACCTTTTTCCCACCATATGTCACATAAAGGGTCTTGTCCTTATAATAGTTCACCGGATCCTTCCGCACTCCGTTGACCCGGATTTCAAAATGGAGGTGGTTTCCGGTGGAGGAACCCGTTGTCCCCACATATCCCACCACGGCTCCCTGCTTGACAGTCTGGCCCTCACTCACATTTCGCTTGCTCATGTGGGCGTACAGCGTACTGGTGCCGTCGCTGTGGGACACCACCACATAGTTGCCATAGGAGTTGTGATACGTGGAAGTGACCACCACACCGCTCTTCGCGGCCAGAATGGGCGTCCCCTTTGGGGCCGGAATATCAATTCCCGAGTGGTTGTTTGGCTTCCCGGTTACGGGGTGAATCCGGCCTCCAAACAAGGAGGACAGGGTGTTATAATTGGTCAGTGGCCAGAGGAAGCCGGACTCGCTGGGTACGTTTGCAATCTGGGCCGCCAGTTCCTTCTCTTTTTGTTTGATCTTGGCGTCAATCTCCGCGGCATCGGCATTCATCTTTTCAATCGCCGCCGACGCCTCGTCCTCTTTGCCGGCAATTTCCTGAATCAGCTTGTCCACTTCAGACTCCTGGGACTCCAGTTCCTTCTGGGCAGACTCCTGTTCCTGTTTGGCCGATTCCAGATCGGTTTTATTCTGTTCCAGCTCGGCTTTTTCGGTTTCAATCTGCGTTTGAAGCGCCAGCAAATTTTCCATAATCCCGTTATCGTACTCGATGATTTCCTCAATCATCATAAAGTTATCCAACAGGTCGGAAAAATCGCTGGAGGAAAACAAAATCGACCAGTAGGAGGCCTGTCCGTCCTCCTCCATCAACCGAATCCGCTCGCAAAACAGCTCATACTGAACCTGTTGCTTCTCCTCCGTCTCGGCCAGCTCTTGCTCTTTCTGGGCAATCAGTTCTTCAAATTTTTGAATCTGCTCCTTCAGATTTTTAATCTCGTCCTCAATCACGTTGATCTGCTGTTCCAGCAGATTTTTCTTCTGCATCGCCTGACTCTTATCGGCCTGGATGGCCTTCAGCTGTTCCTGAAGCTCCTTTTTCTGCCCTGCCAGACTGCTGGCGCTGGATTTCAGGCTGTCAATTTCCTCCTGCGTGACGGCGGAGGCCGGCATAACGGCAGTTGGACTCAAGGGCAAAAGCACAGCCAGAATCAACAGCAGGGACAAAACCCGCCGCAGAACTTTTCTTTTCTTTTTCATCGTGTTACCTCTCGGCTGAAGGAGCTTCATCGAACAAAAATATTCGCCACAATGGGCAGCAGCAATATGAGAACCATCAGTCCAGCCATCACCGCCATCATGACATGCCGTTTCTTTTCGTGTTTCATGCTCATCTCACCCCTTTACCACTTGCCTCAAACCTGGAGGAACTTTCGGATTGCCAGCAAAGAACCGCCCACGCCAATGAGAGCGCCCGTGCCGCAGAATGTGGCAAGAATGTTCTTGGCCATCGATCCATAGTTGAGCACGGTGACCAAAGACAAGCCGTTGCCCTGAATAATCAGCGTGCCAACCAGCTGATAAATGCCCCACTGAGCAAAGAATGCAACCAGGGCCCCGGTCAGGCCCAGGATTAGGCCCTCAACCACGAAAGGCCACTGGACAAAGGCGTTGGTCGCGCCGCACATCTTCATAATGGCGATTTCCTCCCGGCGGTAAAAGGTGGCCAGCTTAATGGTATTGGAAATGATAAACAAGGAGACCACCAACAAAATCGCAATCAACACAAGCGCCACACCGGTCGCGATATTCCGCACCAGCACAAACCCCTGGGCGATCTCCAAGGCCGCCGAAACCTTTGCCACACCGGTAACCTGCCTCACCGCCTCCACCGTAGCCGACATCTGTTCAATGTCATTGACATGGATGCGGTAGCGGTCTCGCAGCACCTGGGCAGGGAGAGACTCCAGCAGGTCGTTGGTCTCCCGGCCATCCAAAAAGTCGTCCAGGGCTTCCTGCCGCGTCACAAAGGTCACCTGAGACACATTGCCCACCTTCTCCAGCGCAGGCTGAAGGGTGCGTGCCTGTTCCTCGGTGTAACTCTCGTCTATGTAAGCCAAAAATTCATTTTCCGCCTCCAGATCCCCCAGCATATGATCCAGGTTCACCGCCAGAAGGGAAAAAGAGCCCATGATCAGCAGACAGGCCACGGTCATACAGACTGCGGCAAACGACATGAAGCCATGGGTAAAGATGGAATGGAACCCTTCGCTGAGATAATATCCTGCGTCAAACTTTCTCGCCATTGTAGTACCCACCTGTCTCGTCGCTGATGATCCGTCCGTTTTCAATCGCTACCACCCGCTTGGTAAAGCGGTTGACCAAAGCCTTCTCGTGGGTGACCACCAAAACGGTAGTGCCCAACTCATTGATCCGCTCCAACAGCATCATAATTTCCAGGGAACGCTGGGGATCCAGGTTTCCCGTTGGCTCGTCAGCAATGACCATGCTTGGGTTGTTTACCAAGGCTCTGGCGATGGCCACACGCTGCTGTTCGCCGCCGGACAGCTGCCCCGGGAAGCGATCTGATTTCTGCTCCAGCCCAACCAGCTGCAGTACATAAGGAATCCGGCGGCGCAGTTCCCGGTTGGACGCGCCGATGGCCCGCATGGCAAAAGCAAGGTTTTCATACACGGTTTTCTTTTCAATCAGCCGAAAATCCTGAAAAATAATGCCCAACGTGCGGCGCATGTAAGGAATCTGCCGGGGGCTGATGTTGTTCAGGTTATAGCCATTGACCATCAGCCGTCCCTCGGTGGCCGCAATTTCGCCCGTAATCAACTTGATGACGGTGGATTTTCCGGAGCCGGAAGGCCCCACCAAAAAAACAAATTCCCCGTCGTCAATGCGCACATTCACCCCTTTCAGGGCTTTGGTGCCATTGTCATATTCTTTCTGTACATCAATGAGCCGTATCATGTGCTCCTCCGCCTTATTTTTGTCACTCTGTTTGTTAGACGTCAACCACGGGCATTTGTCGCGGCATTCCCGCCGATTCCATCAAATTTCTATTCTGCATAAGCGTATGCCGGCAACTCAGTTTTGTCAATGGATCCGTTCAAAAATTCTTCGTCTCTCTTCTCCCGGTCTTTGCGCAGCTTTCCTGTTCCGTTTGGTCAAGACAAAAGAAGGGCCCCCGTCTGCCCCACGGCAAACGGAGGCCCTCGACTCTCACATTAAGACTCGATTCCCCGGGAAATCAGATACTTTTTGACCATCAGGGCCACCTTAAAGGTGATCGCGTCATCAAATTCCCGCAGGTCCAAACCGGTCAGCTTTTTGATCTTTTCCAGCCGGTATACCAAAGTATTGCGGTGGACAAACAGCTTCCGGGCGGTCTCGGACACATTCAGGTTATTTTCGAAAAATTTATTAATGGTAAGCAGCGTCTCTTGATCCAGCGCATCGATGGGGTTCTTCTTAAAGACCTCCTGCAGGAACATCTGGCACAAAATGGTAGGCAGCTGATAAATCAGACGCCCGATGCCCAAGTTCTCGTAGTTGATCACGGTCTTCTCCGTCTCAAACACTTTTCCCACATCAATCGCTACGCCGGCCTCCTTATAGGCCCGCGCCAAATCCCGAATGTGGTTCACCACGGTTCCGATGCCGATCACTACCTTGATGCCCAGTTCCTGCGTGACGGCGTTGGAAATTTGCTTGGCAACTTTCTGAAGTTCCTTGGCGTCGGCTCCCTCAGACAACTGCTTGATGAGTGCCACATCCGTTTCGTTGATGGAAATGACAAAGTCGGTCTGCTTGTCCGGGAACAGATTCTGGATGACGTCAATGGTCGTCACATCGGCAGGGCCCAGCTGCCGCACCAGAAACGCGGCTCTTGGCGCCTCGGACACAAAATGGAGTTCCTTTGCCTGGGTGTAAATATCCCCTAACAGGATATTATCGGAGATAATGTTTTTTACAAACGTCGCCTTATCGTGCTTTTCTTCGTAGTATGTCTTTGCACCGTTGAATGCCACCACGGCCATAGCACACAGAGAAGAGGCCACATCGTCCTCGCCCTTCACAAAGGCGGCATAATCAAACTGGGCGCCCCAGCCAGCCAGGGGTCTGAAGGTCTTGCCCTCGAAATAGGCCACTCCGTTGTCTCCGGCATTGATTGCCGCAACAGCGCCGGACCAGTGCTCTCCAATACAGGTCAACTCGCTGCAAGCCACCACAATCCCATCGGAGTCGATCACACCCACTGAACGGTTGACGCTGTCCTTCATCTGAAGGACGACACCCTGGAACATCCTGCTTGACACATCCATCCCTCCTAAAACTCTTCCAGACGTTACCCCTATTATAACGGGTCTCCCCCCCGTTTGGCAAGAGGTTTTCGCTAATTTTTTGTTGAAAACGACTAAAAGGTTCAAAGTCTTCCCATTACTCTTTTGAGCGTTGCGACTTCCCGAACCGTCAGTGCCCTCCATTTCCCCTGATCAAGCCCCTCATCCAGCGACAATGGCCCCATCGACAGGCGTTTCAGCGCCAAAACCGGCTTTCCGCGGGCGGCCAGCATCCGCTTCACCTGATGATACTTTCCCTCTCGCAAAGTCACCAAACACTCAGAGCCGTCTCCCAGCGGCTTCAGTGTGGCAGGCAGGCAGTGCAGGCCGTCTCCCAGCACCATGCCTTCCGCCAAAGCGGCTGCATCTGCATCGTCCACCCTGCCCTCCACCCGGGCCAAGTAGACCTTGTCCACGTGCTTTTTGGGAGACAGCAGTTCGTGGGCCAGCGGGCCGTCGTCTGTGAGGAGGAGCAGGCCTGTGGTGTCCTTATCCAGCCGCCCCACCGGAAACAATCCCCGCCGGCGGAGGTGCTCGGGCAGCAAGTCCAGCACCGTCTTCTGCTTTTTATCCCCGGTGGCGGACAACAGCCCCTCCGGCTTATGCAGCATCACATAGACAAAGGGGGCGCAGTCCACCTCCTCCCCATCCACCAGAATGGAGACCTCGGTGGGATCATATTTGTCCTCCGGCCGTTTTGCCGGCAGCCGTTCTACCAACACCCTGCCCTGGCGCACCAGATTCTTGATCTCTGCTCGGGACCAGCGCCCTGTGGAGGCAAGAAGTTTATCCAAGCGTTCCGGCACCACAGAGGGCACCTCCTTCGTCCTGTATTTTGATCCCGCAGGTCCCTTGGTCTGCGCCCAAAAAACCATCCGGCGCCTTAGATGCCGGCGCATAAAAAAGTCTCCCGGCGCATACCGTGAAGGGAGAACAAGCCGACGGAAGGAGAAATGTGCTGTGTTGATCATAACTGCAAAGGTCCCCCGGCGGAAGCTGGCGTTTGGGGTAGCTTTGGCGGCGCTGGCCTGCTGCTGTGCCCTGGCCCTGAATCTGGGCGGTGCCGCCACCCGGGAGGTAGCCGTCTCCGCGGCGCCCAACCCCAAGGGGGTCAAGTCCAATGAGGACCGAGTCGACTACCTCGCCTCCTACGGCTGGGAAGTCGTGTCGGAACCTTTGGCTACCCAGGAACTTCTGATTCCGGATGAGATGGATGAGAGCTATAACGAATATCTGGCCCTCCAATCGGAGCAGGGCTTCGACCTGTCAAAATACGCCGGCAAACGGGTCAAACGCTATACTTACGAGATTACCAACTATCCCACGGGAGAGGCGGGGGTTCAGGCCAATCTGCTGATTTATCGAAACACCGTCATTGGCGGTGAAGTTCTGTCTCCTCAGCTGGACGGTTTTCTTCACGGGCTCTCTATGCCGTGAAGACCTATGGGACTCGGGGTTTTTCTGGCTTGAAGCCGCACGTGTCCCTTGGCGTAGAACAGGCGGCTTCGGCCGTCTGTTTTTGTCTGTACTACCAGATATTGTTTAACGCTTTACGTCTTTTTATTTTTCCAAAAGATGCACGTTCAGGTGGTCGTAGGTCATCTCCACACCATGGCGTGCAAAAGAATCCCGAACTCCCTCCAAAATGGCATAATAGACGGTCCAATAGTCGGCGGTGGCAGTCCACACCCGAACCAAATATTGAATGCTACTGGCCTGGTACTCCGACAGTCGAATCTCGGGGGCCGGATCCGCCATCAGCTGCGGAATGGTATCCAGCACCTCCTGGATTGCCTCTTTGACAGCCTGCGTTGGCGCGTCATAAGAAGCGGTAAAGGTCATATCCACCCGGCGTTTTCCCATCACGGTGTAGTTGGTAATTTTGGCCGCCGCCACCTGGCTGTTTGGAACAAAAATCTTCTTGTAATCGATTGTGATAAAAGTCGTGTAGGACAAGTCAATGGCGGATACTGTGCCGCCCATCCCATCGGCCTCTACATAGTCCCCAACCTGGAACGGCCTGGTGACCAGAAGCATGATTCCCCCCGCCACATTGGATAAGGTGTTTTGGAGGGCCAAAGAGACCGCCAATCCAGCCACGCTCAACAGCGCGATGATAGATGCCGTATGAATTCCAACGGATTCGGCCAACACCAGTACCAGTAAAAACCACAGCCCGATCCGAACCACTGAGCGGATATAGACCCGCAGGGGAGACAGCGCCTTGGACTTCTCCAGCATCCGGTCTACCAGTTTCATTAAGATACGGATGGCAATGACACCCACCAGTGCCAGAATCAGCACCCGCAGGATGGTCCCCAAGGACAACGTTCCAAAATCAAAGTGGATCCCTAAATTTTCAAGCAGCTCCTGTAAATTCAAACCAGATTCCCTCTTTTCATCCGATTTCGCCTCTGCGAAGAATGCGGCGGCAATATTATATCAGTTGGTCCACACCAGCGCAAGGAAAAGGACCGGTCCCGTCCGCAAACCTCGCAGATACAGACAACTGAAAAAGGGGGCGGAACAACCGGCTGCTCCGCCCCTCGCTCAGTCTTCTGAATCATTCACTTGAGTGTGCCGCTTCAGACACCGGAAGGTCTCCGGACTGATATCGTGCTCAATCTTACACGCGTCTTCCGCCGCCACTTCCGCCGACACGCCCAGGCGAACCAGCCAATTAGTCAGCAGTTTATGCCGCTCGTAAATCTCCAGAGCCACCCGAGTCCCTTCCTCGGTCAGCTCCAGACGTCCATCCTTTTCCACCGTGATGTGGCCGCTGGCCTTTAAAATGGACATCGCCCGGCTGACCGATGGTTTCGAATAGCCCAAATGCTGGGCCACATCAATGGAACGGACATTGCCGTTCTGGTTCCGGAGCACCAAAATAGCCTCCAAATAATCTTCGCCCGACTGGTGCAGGGCCATATGCCCGCCCCCTTCCATTTGCGTTCTGCCTCGATCGCAAGCCGGGACAAAAACCGGCCGGCACAAAAGGCGCCGACCGACTTCTGCCGCGACAAAGGGCGTCCTTTGTGGCTTAATAATTCATCTGCTTCCGGCGGGACAGATTCATGGTACCGTCCTGCATCTGATCCAGGCTGTCCAAACTCTTTCCGGTGCCGAAGGCCACACAGGAGATGGCGTCATCAGCCACGTGGGTCTCGATTCCGGTATGGGACTCGATCAGTTTGTCAAATCCCCAAACCAGGGACCCGCCGCCGGTCATCACAATGCCGTTGGTGGAAATATCAGCCACCAGCTCGGGCGGCGTGCGCTCCAGCACGGCGTGAATCGCTTCCAAAATCCGGCTGGACACTTCCTCAAATGCCTCAATCATCTCGCTGGAGGAGACGGAGAACACACGGGGCAGGCCGGTCATCAGGCACCGGCCCTTAATTTCCATCGTAATTTCCTCAGGACGGGGAAACACACAGCCGATGGTCTTTTTCAGTTCCTCGGCAGTACGGTCGCCGATGAGAACGTTGTGCTTGCGGCGGATATACTTGACCACCGCCTCGTCAAACTTGTCGCCGGCGGTTTTAATCGAAGCGGACTCCACCACGCCGCCCAGGGAGATCACCGCAATGTCTGCCGTTCCGCCTCCGATGTCCACCACCATGTGTCCATCAGGTTTGGTGATGTCAATTCCGGCGCCGATGGCCGCGGCCACAGGTTCCTCAATCAGATAGGCCCGGCGGGCGCCCGCCTGGATGCCGGCGTCCACCACAGCGCGCTCCTCCACCTCGGTAATTCCGGAGGGGACACAGATGAGCAGACGGGGCTTGAACAAGGAGAAGGTGGTCACCTTTTTGATAAATTCCTTGAGCATCCGTTCGGTCATGTCGTAGTCGGAGATGACGCCGTCCCGCAGGGGGCGCATGGCCACAATGTTCCCGGGCGTACGGCCCAGCATCGCCTCGGCCTCGGTCCCCACCTTCAGCAGCTTGCCATTGTTTTTATCCATCGCCACCACAGAAGGCTCCCGAAGAACCACGCCCTTGCCTTTAATATACACCAAAACAGAAGCGGTACCCAAATCGATACCGATATCCTTGCTGAACAGACTCATAGTTTATGTTCCACCTTATATGATAATAAATGATACTTGGATCGTTAGTATAACCGATTTTAGGTCGCCTAGTTTCCATGTTACCTTATTATAGCCTCTTAATGCTAAGTTTTCAACCGTTTTTTCCTTAATTTTTCTTCCATGAATTAGGTTGTTCGGGCCTGTGCCAACGCAGCGCACCATACCTTACTTGCACCGGACTGCCGAAGTACCCGGGCACACTCACTCAACGTGGCCCCGGATGTAACCACGTCGTCCACCAGAAGAAGCCGCTTTCCACGCACATCCGTTCCCGGCAGAATGTCGTAAGCCCCCAATGCGTTGGCCCGGCGGGCGCTGGCTTCCTCCAACTCCGACTGGGGCCGGGTATCCATCGCCTTGCACAAGGTGGGAAAGACAGGCAGGGACAGCTCTCTTCCGGCCACCCGGGCCAGCAGCTCCGCCTGGTCAAACCCCCGCTCTCTCAGACGATGCCGGCTTAGTGGCGCCCAGGTCACACCGTCCGGCAGCTCGTCCAGATTCTCCTGAATGCAGTGGGCCAACAGCACCCCAAAGGGCAGTCCGTAGGCCTGAACCCGGGAAAATTTATACCGGCGGATGGCCTCAGGAACCCCATCCCGGTAAGCCAGCGGCGAGAAACATCCGTCTGAAAAGTCCACCTTCCGCTCCGCAGCCCGGCCGGTCAGCCAAGGCAGCCCACTCCTGCAGTCCGGGCATAGTAGGGATCTGGGATCTTCCAATATTTTTTGACAGAAAGGACACCTGGGCGGGAACAGCAAGTCCAGCATGCCTGTCCACAGCTTCATTTCAGATCGTCCTCCGAAATGGGGCCGTGCTCTTTTTCAAACTCACGGATGCAGGTTAAGATCAAATAATAGGCTTGTCCGTTGATGGTGCGTCCCTCATAGTTTGCGATATACTGGAGTTTCTTATGGACCTCCGGGCTGACCCGCAGACCGATATTTTTAATTTCTTTCGACGGCATTCCATATCCTCCACTCTGCGCGACAATTTACGACTCATACGTCTAATGGGATTATGGTTAATTTGCATATTATTTATTTTATTTTGCAATCTTTTGCATGCTTATTTTTCTATTTTGTTTGCGTGCCCAACTCTTATTTACACCAACATTGGATTGTGGAACAAAAAACGCCCCGCCGGAACCTTCGGCGGGGCGGAAATATACCCGGTTACAGCAGGTGCGCCACAAACTGGCAGAGCATGGCCGCCATCTCGGCGCGGGTGGCGGGTCCGGCAGGATCGAGGGTCCCGTCGGTCCGCCCGCTTAAGATCCCCCCATCCACGGCCCAGGCCAAGGCCTCCGCCGCCCAGGAGGACACGTCACTGCTGTCCTGGAACCGGGCCAGGCTGCTCCGGCCGCTTGTGTCGGCATTCAGGCTGTTGGCGTACTGGTACAGCATCAATGCCAGCTGCTCGCGGGTAACAGAATCCTCCGGGCCGAACTGACCGTTTCCATAGCCGGAAATCACTCCGGCCTCCACAGCCCAGGCCGTGCCTTGCGCGTACCAGGCGTCCGCGTCCACGTCGGAGAAGAGCTCCTCCACGGTCTGCGCACCGGGCTGCTCCAGGGCATACAGCACGGTGACCAGCGCGCCTCGGTTCAGGGCCGCTTCCGGGGCGAACGTGCCCTCGCTCACGCCGGAAAACAGTCCCCTGCTGACAACAAAATCCACGTCCGAGGCGTACCAAGCCCCGGAATCCACGTCCTGGAAATCGCTGACATAATCCACCAGCCGGATGGTGGCGTCGGCTTCCAGTAAAAGGTACATGTCGCCCTGCTGGATCATGGATTTTCTCACGACCTCCTGGGTGCCGTCCGCATGCACAATCACGGCTACCTGACCCTCTTTCGCATTTGGAAGCGTAACCAAGACCGGGCCGCTGCTGCTCGTGGGCAGCGTGACGGCGTAGGTGCCGTCTTTGTTTTCGGATACCTTGGCATCCGATGTCTTTGTCCCACTGCTCCCGCTCCAGGATTCCGAGCCGTAATCCTTTGTATAATCGTCGGTATAAAACCATGTCACGGTGGCATCCGATGTCATCTGGTACTGATTTGCCGCCTCATCCGGCACCGAACCGTCGACCATGTACATCCAGCCGGAGGCGGAACCGCGTGCAAGCTCCTCCCAGCCGTCAATCGTAGAAAAATATCCATCGGATTTCTCCGCATAGGGCAGGCCCTGGTCATCCAACGCCTGGATCAGCGCATCCCGGGCCGTGCTGCCTGACTCCAGGGAAAGGGGCATCGTGACATCTTCCACCAAATTGCGGTATGAGGACTTGTTGCTCTGATAAGTATACGTTTTGCTTGTATCCGCCGGCGGAACCATCACTTTGACCGTGACATCCACATCCTCGCTGCCGCCGTCTCCAGCCGACGGCGCCGAAACCAGAGAGATCGAAACCCGCTTTTCGGTATGATTCGTACCATCGTCCTCGGACACGACAACGGTGCCCGTTTTCGTCGTGTATCCGGATTTGGCCACCGTATAGGTATATGTACCGCTAAAAAGATCGTAAATGGTACCGGTTTTTGCGCTGACGGGTGCGGAATCCAGCTGAACGGTCAATGTTGCGGTACTGGGAATCACCGTAAAGGCCACCGGACACCCATCCCAGCAAATGCTCGCCCCGGTCTTCGGAATGGAGGTGAAATCATAAATATTATACTGGTCTGCTGTACCTTCCGCCATTTTGCTCATGGCAATCAACGCCCGGAAGCAGCGCTCGGTTGTTCCTGCATTGTCGCTGCCGTTGAAGGTAAATCCGGTATTGCCCGCATTTGCTTTCAGCAAAATACCGTCCTTCAGGCTGGCGCCGGAGGCTGCGTTTTCCACCTGGTCCGGATCCACCCCCATGGCGCAAAGACCAATGGCCACCTCCGCCGCGGAGAACGCCTCGTCGTAGCTGTTGGGGAACAGTCCATCGTTGCGTACATGCGCCCGAAGATACTCCACCGCGTTGTCCAGCGCCTGCTTGACCTGAGCATTCTCGTTGTAGTAGGCCGCAAGTCCTTGGATGGCCATTCCCATGGTGTCATAGCCCCAGGAGGTATCCCAGCTGCCGTCTTCCTGCTGCAGGCCAAGGATGTAATCAATCAGCGCCTGCTCCTGGGGCTCACTGTCCCAGTCGCCCTGTTGGTAGGCCAGCAGCACATAGGGCGCGCTGTAAATAAAATAGGGGTCGCCGGCGTCCCACGCCGCGGCTTTCATCTGATCCACCGCATTGACGGTGGTGCCATCCACCAGGGTCAAATCAGTGGGATCCACGCCAATTGCGGACAGCCCAAGAATTGCTTTGGCGTAGTTCACAATTCCCGCATTGTCTGTGGCCGCCGTCAGAATCGCCTGATTTTGATAAGCCTGCTTCGCGCTGTCGCTGAGGGCCGCTCCATCCGGGTAGGCCAGCGCGTAAGCGCCCATATCCATGACGTTCCAATCGCTGCTGCTGTCCACATAGCCGCCGGAAATATTGTCCAGCAGCGCGTTTGCGTCCGCTGTGACCGGCGTACCCTCTACAATTTGAAACTGGAACGTCGCCGTTACCGTTGGCTCTTCCGTGGACGTCAGTTGTACGATACATGCACTGTCCGTGGCAGCGGGTGTGATCACCCCGGAGTTGGAAATGGAAAAATTGTCTCCCCCAGAAAGCACCTGGTAGATAACCTCTTGGGAAGCGCCCCCTGGTAGAACCACGGGAGTAAGGGAATACAGAGAATTGAGGGGGATTTCCACATCCGCCGGGACCTCAATGCCGGTAGGCGAGACTTCCTTGTTGACGGCGCGATCTAAGATTCTTCTTGCCTGTTCCAGTTTCCCGGTGGGCGAGGTCTCATCCCCCCAAATTGCGCTGCCCTTTTCCGCGAGGTAGGCAAGCATCCTTCCACCGGCCAAATAGCCTTCCGCATCATCGTCTTCTACCGCGGATATCGCCGCTTCCCCATCCGAGATAGCGGTTTGCAGAACGGTCCATTCCGATTCCGAGAACGAAGCCTCTGGCAGAGCCTTCGCCTGTTCAATCTCCTCGTTCAAGCCGTAGTACGCCTGTACAAACGGCCCGTCAAAATTGGTCCACCCACTGGTTCCATATCCGCTGTAAACCTGGTAGGCAAAGGTAATGGTTCCGTCCTGGGTCACGGTATCGCTTTGGATTCCCATCCCATCCACAATGTCACCGGAATAAACCCAGCCGGCATATTGAAACAGGGCGTTATAGGTGACGCCCAGCGCGGTACACAGCGTTTGGATGTCCCCGATCTCTCCAAAGGCGCTGACATACCCATTCGCGCCGGAGCCATAGGTAATGTCAAATTGGTCCGCCTTTGCCGCCTCCAAAACCTGGTAGACGCTGCTTCCGCTTGGAACCGTGACCGTCTGATTCGTGGGAACTTCCAGCGAAGCCGCATTCAAAACCTCAGCGGTGGCAACAGAGCGATTATCAAATTCAACCGTCACCGTGACATCCCCGCTGCCTCCATCCGCCCAAGCCGTTCCCGGCAGCAGACCCAAAACCAGAATCAGCACCAGCAGAACGCTGAACAATCTCCTCTTCGTACTCCTCATAGACACATCTTCCCTTCCTGGCGTTTTCCGCCAACACAGTCGGGCCAACCGACCAGGAACGGCAGAAAAAAGAAAAGCCCGGCAGCCCACAACGAGCCGCCGCGGCCTTTTTCCGCGTTCAAATCCGGTTGTACCGCTTCCGCCCCTGATCCGGGGGCTCGGGTACCGTTTCTCATGAGCAGGTCTTCTGACTTTCGCGCGCTTAGGGTAAATTACCCCGGCCTCACTCTGCCTTCTCAGGTTTCCCCAATGACCGGCTTTCGCCGACGAGTGCGGCATGACGCGCTGACAGCGGCGGTACCGTCCGGAATTCTCATCCGGTTTCCTATTCTCCCTCCCAGACCAAACGCCCGGGAAGACACTCACAAGAACTATTCTATTGTACATTCAAGATTGTAAAGAAAACCCACTTCGTTGTCAACCCCTGGCACCCGGTTCGGTTTCAGAGGCGAAATCAGCATGCGTTGTTCCAGTACTCTGCCCATCGAAACGCGGCGCCGGAACGAAATCCGTTCCGGCGCCGCGTTTTTCGTTTCGCATTTGGACAAACCTTGCCCTGACTGGTTGGCAAACGCTTTTTCGTTATGCTCCCCGCAGCTGAAATTGCTCAATCTCCTGCTGCAGCGTGCCTGCCTGCGCAGCCATCTCTTCGCTGGAGGCCGACGACTCTTCTGCCGTGGCCGCATTGGCCTGTACCACCGCAGACACCTGAGACAGGCCCTGCGTAATCTGATCAATGGCCTGTGCCTGCTCTTTGGCTGCAGTCTGAATATCACGAATTGCGTTGACGATCCGTTCGGACTGATCCGTGGTCTCCTGCAGCGTTTGAGACGTTTCAATCGACAGCGTCTGTCCACTGGCGATGGTACTAACCGAGTTCCGAATCAGGTCAGAGGTCTGTTTTGCGGCCGCTGCCGATCTCGCCGCCAAATCACGCACTTCGTCTGCAACTACGGCGAACCCCTTTCCGGCCTCTCCGGCGCGGGCCGCTTCGATCGCCGCATTCAGCGCCAGAATATTGGTTTGGAATGCAATATCTTCGATCACTTTTGTAATGGACGATATTTTTTCAGACGCCGCGCCTATCTCACTCATAGAGGCGTTCAGACTTTGCATACGGGCATTCCCGGTTTCCATTTTTTCACTGATCTGCTTCACAAATTCCGTGGTCTGATTCACACGATCCAGCGTCATCTCCGCCTGCTTGGCTATGCTCTCCACCGAAGCATTCAGCTGTTCGATGGCCGCAGCCTGCTCCGCCGTCCCGGAAGCAAGCCCCTGCGCGGCTCCGGAAATCTGTTCCGAGCTGCTGTCCACTTGATCTGCCGCGGCGCTGATGATGGACATCGTTCCGTTTAGCCGAGTCGTAATCAGCTCCATTGCATTGCGAATATCCTGGAATTCGCCCGGATAATCACATTCGCTTTCCGCTGTGAGGTCTCCGCGCGAAAGCGCATCCATAAAGCGGGAAATATCAGAAATGAGTTCCTTAAACTTTTTCGCCATATGATCGACCTTTTCCGCAATCAATCCCACTTCATCCCGGCGTTTCATTTCCAAAGCAATATTCAAATCACCTTCGGACAGTCGTTCCACAGCCCCTGCCACCTGTTCAATCGGGCGCGTAATGCTTCCCGCAATGCGAAGAACCGCAAAGGTTGCAACCAGAATCGACGCAAGGCCCAAACCAAGGGAAATGAGAACGGACAATATCACGCCGGACATAAATTCAGATGTTCTGGCCGTGACGTTAATCGACCACCCGTCGGTTCCTTCGATGGGCGAATAGGCTCCAAATTTTTTCACTCCGTCCCAGCGATAGAAATCAAAGCCGCGTTCCCCATTAGCCATTTTTGTCTCCATAGCGGCTACTTCTTTTAATGAAGAATCAGTTTTCACGCTGGTTAAAGTATTATCCTGGCTCTGCACGAGAGAAAAATCATTATGTACAATGGTCGTGCCGTTCTGATTCAGGATATAGGTGTTGCCCGTATTGCCGATCTTCACATCCGTAACAATGTCTCCGAGTATGGAGTAAGGAAACTTCACTATGACAATCTGATTGTTGATCGGATATGCATATTCAAACGACGCAGAATCTCCTCCTAAAATTGGATCCGACAAAAACGGAGATCCGTTCTTAGCCTGCTGAAATACAACATCATCGTTATATCGCTTCCCATTCAGAATGGACATCCCATCTGAAGTAAGAATGTCAATGGATGTGATCCCATACTGTGTGCAAGCGTCTCTTAAATATTTTGTAATACTAACTTTTGTAATATCAACGTTTTGCACAAACAGTGCCGATGACTGCGCGATTATTGCAAATTGCTGAATTTGCTGTGAAACTTTTTGGGACGCCAATTCCGAAGTCTCCGACAGGCTCTTGGTTAAAGACTGCTGCGTGGACGTATAGCTCAAATAAGCTGAACTAATGGAGAGCAACATACTGATGCAAATAATGCAAAGCATGGTAAATGCGATCAAACTTTTCCGGATGCTCTTCCGCTTGGGCTGCCCGGCTTTTTTCACTTTCTTAAACCCTTTCAGTCCCCTGAATCCCTTGAATCTCTTGATCTGCTTCACGCTCGTTTTCTCCTTTTTATGTAAATTGATACAAAAATCAGTTGAAACTTTTATTGGCAGCAATGAATCCGATCCGTGCTGTTCCTGCCCTAGACACCCTCTCCTCCTTCAAAAAGGTCTGGTAATCTTTATAATTTTCCTTCAGCAGCCTTGGCGTGTCCAGTCCATAAGGGCACCGGGATTTGCACTGTCCGCAGTGGAGGCAATCCTGAATTTTCTCCATTTTCTTCTGGTTTTCCGGGGTCAGCCCGTCCGCTGCAGGGGCACGGCGGAGCATCAGAGACATACGGGCACAGTTGTTGATCTCGATTCCCACCGGGCAGGGCATGCAGTAGCCGCAGCCACGGCAAAAATCCCCAGCCAGTTCCTTCCGGTCGCGGTCGATGATGGCCTGATACCCCCCTGTCATGGCGGGGGGATTCTGCACACAGGCAAGGAACTGGTCCAGCTCCCACTCGTGCTGAACCCCCCAGATGGGCACCACCCCGGGCTGCTGGGCCATAAAGGCTGCGGCGGCAAATCCGTCTCGAATTAATCCACCGGCCATCCCCTTCATGGCGATGAAGCCCATACCGGCCTGTCGGCACTTGCCAACCAGCTCCTGTTCCCGGGGTCCCGCCAGATAACTGTATGGAAATTGAAGTGTGGCGTACAGGCCGGACTCAATGGCCTCGTGGGCCACCTTCAGGCGGTGGTTGGTGATGGAGATGCAGCGGATTTTCCCCTGAGCCCGTGCCTCCAGTGCGGCGTCATACAGCCCGTCTTCCCCACCGGGTTTGGGGCAGAAAGCGGGGTTGTGAAACTGGTAGAGATCGATGTAGTCGGTGCGCAGATTGCGCAGACTGATTTCCAGGTGCCGCTTCAATTCCGTACCCGTCTTGGCGTGGCTCTTGGTGGCAAGGACGATCTTGTGCCGCATTCCCTCAAAGGCATACCCCACCTTCTCTTCGCTGTCTGAGTAATTGCGGGCGGTATCAAAGAACGTCATCCCCCCATCCGCCGCCTTGCGCAGCAGGTATGCGGCATCCCGTTTTTCGATGCGCTGGATTGGCAGGCAACCAAAGCCGTTTTTTTCTATGACTATGCCGGTTTTGCCCAACGTAACCGCGGTCATCGTTCATCCGCTCCTCTCCTGCTTTTCCTTTTTATTAAAAACGTAATTTTCTCCAATGTCAAGAGTACGGGAACAAAAATAAAAAATTTTTCCAAATTAGGCAAATTTTGTATCCACTCACAGAATAAGCGGCTCACAGCTTGGCGACCAAACCCGTGCTTTTCCGGACGCAATTCCAGCAAAGCATTGTGGTGCAGCCATGTTCCTCTGCGGCGAACGAACGTATGAGCTTTGTTTACAAAAGGAACGGCGGTGCTTGCGCACCGCCGTTCCTTTGCTTTTGCAGGCTTTTTACATCCCGCTCAGCTGTTCCTTCAGTTTTTGCACCAGCTCGGCCAGCTTGCCCGAGCGCTCCCGCTCCGCCTCTACCACGTTGGCGGGGGCCTTGTTGACAAACCCGGGGTTGTTCAGCTTTGCGTTTAGCTTATCCAGCTCCTCCGCGTTCTTTTTCAGCTCTTTTTCCAGCCGCGCCTTCTCCTTGGCCAGATCCACCAGCTCACCCATAGGAATGAACATTTGAGCCGCGTGGGTCACCACGGTTACCATGCCTGCCGCCTCAACCGTCTGGTCGGCGGAGACAATGGTCACGTCACTGGCATAGGCCAGCTTTTTCAAAAAGGGCACGCCCAGTTCAAATACTTTGCTCTCCCCGGTCACCACGGTGAGGTGGGCCTTCTTGGACGGAGGCACGTTCATCTCGGACCGGCGGGTACGGATCGCTCGAATGGCGTCCATCACCAGCTCCATGGCCTGCTCCTCCTCTGGGAAGGACAACTTTTCGTCCGCCTTAGGCCAATCGGACAACATCAGGAAGTCCTCGCCCCCGGTCCCCGTCTGGCGGGGCAGCGCCTGCCAGATTTCCTCGGTAATGAAGGGCATAAAGGGGTGAAGCAGCTTGAGCATCTGGATCAGCACATAGCAAAGCACCTGCTGAGCGCGAACCTTGCTGTCCTCATCCTCGCCCTGAAGTCTGGTCTTGGTCAATTCAATATACCAGTCGCAGTAATCGTCCCAGATGAAGTCATAGATCTTCTGGGCGGCCACGCCCAGCTCGTACCGATCCATGTTGTCGGTGATTTCCGGAATCACCCGGTTGAGCTTGGACAGGATCCACTTGTCCTCCAGCTCCAGCCGAGCAGGCAGCTCACACCGGTCGATGGTCAGGTTCATCATCAAAAAGCGGCTAGCGTTCCAGATTTTATTGGCAAAGTTGCGCATGGCCTCGCACCGCTCGGTGTAAAAGCGCATGTCGTTGCCGGGACTGTTTCCGGTCACCAGGTTGAACCGCAGCGCGTCGGCGCCGTATTTGTCGGCAATCTCCAGCGGGTCGATGCCGTTGCCCAGGGACTTGCTCATCTTTCGGCCCTTTTCGTCCCGGACTAAGCCGTGGATGAAAACGGTGTGGAAGGGCGGCATTTTGGTCTGCTCACATCCGGAGAAAATCATCCGGGCCACCCAGAAGAAAATGATGTCATAGCCGGTGACCAGCACGTCGGTGGGATAAAAATAGGCCATATCCTCCGTCTTGTCCGGCCACCCCAGGGTGGAGAAGGGCCACAGGGCGGAGGAGAACCAGGTGTCCAGAACGTCCGGATCCCGGTGGATCCGCTTGGAGTGACAGTGCTCACACTCGGTGGCGTTCTGGCGGCTGACCGTCATCTTGCCGCAGTCGTCGCAGTACCAAACCGGGATCTGATGCCCCCACCACAGCTGGCGGGAAATGCACCAGTCGTGGACATTTTCCATCCAGTTGGTATACGTCTTGGCAAAGCGTTCGGGAACGAACCGGGTCTCTCCCTCATACACCACGCGCAGCGCCTCTTTGGCCAACGGCTCCATCTTGACAAACCACTGGGCGGAGATAATGGGCTCCACGTCGTTGTGGCAGCGGTAGCAGGTGCCCACGTTGTGGGAGTACGGCTCGACTTTCTCCATCAGGCCCATCGCTTCCAGATCTGTTACCACGGCTTTCCTGGCCTCATAGCGGTCCAACCCCTCGTATTTCCCGCCGTTGGCATTGACCACACCGTTGTCGTCCAGAACCCGGATGGTATCCAGGTTATGGCGCAGGCCCACCTCAAAGTCGTTGGGGTCGTGGGCAGGGGTCATCTTCACGCACCCGGTACCGAAATCCATTTCCACATAGTCATCGGCCACAATGGGAATCTCACGGTTCATTAGGGGCAGAATGCAGGTTTTTCCAACCAGATGCCGATACCGCTCGTCGTTGGGGTTGACGGCCACGCCGGTGTCGCCCATCATGGTCTCGGGCCGCGTGGTGGCCACCACCAGATAGCCGGAGCCGTCGGAGAGCGGATAGCGCATATGCCACAAATGACCGGGCTTGTCCTGATACTCCACCTCGGCATCGCTGAGGGCGGTGACGCAGTGCGGGCACCAGTTGATAATACGGCTTCCCTTATAAATCAGGCCCTTCTCATACAGGGTACAAAAGGCCTCCCGAACGGCCTTGGAGCAGCCCTCGTCCATGGTAAACCGGGCCCGGTCCCAGTCGCAGGAAATGCCCATTTTTTTCTGCTGCTGGACGATGCGGTCACCGTACTTCTGCTTCCAGTCCCACACCCGTCCAAGAAACGCTTCCCGGCCCAGATCGTAGCGGGTCAGTCCTTCCTTGGTGCGCAGCTCTTCCTCCACCTTAATTTGGGTGGCAATGCCCGCATGGTCCATTCCGGGAACCCACAGCGCGGCATATCCCTGCATCCGCTTAAAGCGAATCAGGATATCCTGAAGGGCACAGTCCATCGCGTGTCCCATGTGGAGCTGCCCGGTGACATTGGGAGGGGGCATGACAATGGTAAACGGCTTCTTCTTCGGGTCCCGATGTCCCCGGAAGCAGCCGGCCTTCTCCCACCGCTCATAGATCCGGGTCTCGGCCTCCTGGGGCTCATAGACCTTTGGCAGTTCGATGCTCATAATTCCGACTCCAATCTTTTTACGTTCCGTTTTTTATCTCTCAACCTTGAGTTTGTGTGTGTTTGGTCTCCTTTTTCCCTGCCCAAGCTGCTGTTTTTCCGCATTTCTCTTCCAGCAGAGCCCGCAGATCGGCCGGGGTACCGCCCTTTACGTTTTTCTTATCCAGCATCAGGCCCTGACCGTTTTCCATAATAAAATAGAAATTTTGTTCTGTTTCCAACAGCTGCGCACAATTTGTATAGGGGAACCGACTGCTCTCAGTTCCGCGCACGGCAAGGATCTCTTCCCGTTCAAAGTGAAATTCGTTCCCCTCGCGGTTTTTCCCCATTGCCTTGCTGGCGCTCCAGGCAGTAAAGGGGTAGAAAAAAACACTCCACCCCATCAGCAACACGCCCAAAATACAACAGAGCAAACTTAATACCACGCTGTTGTGCCGAAGCGCCAACATCAGTCCGATGCCCATACTCAGTCCGCCGGTCACTAGGGCAGATCCCCGCTTGCGCAGGGTTTGCTTTCGGGCAAAGGTCCTACCCATCACCCGCTGCAGTTCCTCCAACTGATCCAGATCGTAGTCGGTGCGGGTCTTCAGATGCGTACTCATCGTATTCCTCCTGTCCGGTTGACGTAAAAAACGCCCCGAGCCGGTTTTCGGCTCAGGGCGAACTAAACACAGTCCGTGGTACCACCTGAATTTGGGTGTTTTCCGCACCCACACTCTCCGCCCGATAACGGCGGGCACCGCCGCCCCCTACTGCTTGGTTCAGGGGCAGAGCCTGAAAGCCACCTTCTTCGGTATACGGCAGGAACTTGCACCAAGTTGTTCCCTCTCTGCGGCCGCGGAATCCGAATACTCCTCTTTCACATTGCTTTTCTTTGCTTATGCAGAACGTATTATATGGAATTTTGTCTGGAATGTCAAGAGATTCCCGGGAAAAGGCGCTCAGTTTTCCTCTTTTTTCCGATCCAGATGGTTCTTTTTATATAGAATATTCAATCCCTTGAGCAGCAGATCCTTTTCCAGGCGTATCTCTCTGCGGCACAGGGGCACAATAAACTGTGCCATCCCGCCGGTGGCCACCACCGTGGTGGAAAAGCCCAGTTCTTCCTCTACGCGCTCCAGCATCCCGTCCACCATAGCAGCGGTTCCGTACATGATGCCGCTGCGCATACAGTCCACCGTGTTCTTGCCGATGACCTTGCGCGGCTTATCCAGCCGAATCCCGGGCAGCTGCGCGGTTCGGGACGTCAGCGCATCCAGAGAGACGCGCACACCGGGAATGATGCATCCGCCCAGATACGTGCTCCCTTTGCCCACTACCTCAATGGTGGTGGCGGTACCCATGTCCAGCAGGGTCAGCGGCGGCTCATATTCCGCCAACGCGGCCACCGCGATGACAATCCGGTCGCTTCCCACCTGGGAAGGGGTATCCATCTGGATATTCAGTCCGGTTTTAATCCCCGGGCCCACTACCATCGGCTGTTTTCCAATGACTTTAACCACGCCGGTACGTACCGAGTTAAACACCGGGGGCACCACCGAGGAGATGATGCAGTCCTTGATATCACGAGGCTTTTGATCGAACAGGGACAAAACATTTTTGATATCCACCCCGTACTGATCCGACGTTTTGATGCGGTCGGTTGCGATACGGGCCTCAAAGACGATCTGGTCATCCCGGATCCCGCCGATCACGATGTTGGTATTGCCAATGTCAATGGCAAGGAGCATAAACGTTCACCTCAAGGGGGAAGCCGAGCTTCCTTATTTCTGTGTTCCTGTGCTGTGTAGACCACCTGTAGGTCTTCGGCTTATGACGAGAAGCAGTGCCTTCCCGATGGCGGTCACCAGTACCAGGGCCGCAATGGCTTCCATGACGCCGGCCCCGGTCACCGTGGCCATGACCAATCCGTAAACGGCGGAAAGGGCCACCTGTTTGGCTTGAGCATACTGCTCAGCAAGCAAAACATAGATACTGCCCATGACAAAGGCAGTATTGGTCATGGAACCTACAAATCCAACAATGGGCAGGGCTACAAAATCATGGAGTTTCAACTTTTTCAGCCCGATCCACAGCCAGCCCGCCACCAGGCCGATCATCACGCGGCAGCCCACGGCGATCCACAGTGCCTTGAGCGCCCCTATGATTCCGGTGGTGCTAAGGAAGGGAGAGAAGGCGAAGGAAAGCAGCGTGGGCGCCATGGTATTGCTGACAACCGAACAGATGCCAAACACACCGCCCAGAATGCAGCCGGCCAGCGGTCCAAACAAGACCGCGCCCAGAATGACGGGGATATGCACGGTGGTCGCCTTGATAATGGGCAGCTGAATCATGCCCAGCGGGGTGTTTGCCAGCAGAACCGCAATGGCTGCCATCAGTGCCACCCCTACCATCCAGTGGGTATCGTGCTTACGGGTTTTCATATTCAATTACCTCCTGCTGCCGCTCTCCAATCTTGGGAGATGCAGCGCATATTCAAGAAGGTGCGGTGGAATGCCTCCGCATACCCTCTTATTCGTTGTATTATACAGGAAAGACCGTGGTTACGCAAGGAAAAATGTCCGTTGTTTCCTGATTTTTTGAAGAAGTTTTTTCATGCCTGCTCTCTCTTTACAGGAAACGGAGAAATTTGTATAATAATGTCTACTGAATTAACCGCGGTGAAATTTGATCAAAATGGCCGGTACAGGGACGACTGGTTTTGAGAACCCCGACTTTCAAGGCTTGTGCCTTTGTTTCGTACGCATTATAATGGAAACCAAGAAAAGACGGAGCCGCCGGGGTCGCCCGGACTCCGGGGAGGAATCGTTATGCTGAAGGGAAAGACCGTTTTGCTTGGGGTTACAGGCGGAATCGCCGCTTATAAGGCCGCCGCTCTGGCCTCCGCTCTGGTCAAGCTCCACGCCAACGTGGAGGTGGTGATGACCGACCACGCCACCAAATTTATCGCTCCGCTCACGTTTGAACAGCTCACTGGAAACCGCGTCATGGTAGACACCTTCGACCGGAACTTCGCCCACCAGGTGGAACACATCGCCCTGGCCGACCGCACCGACCTGGTGCTCATTGCTCCTGCAACCGCCAACGTATGCGCCAAACTGGCCCACGGCCTGGCCGATGATATGCTGACCACCACAGTGCTGGCCTGCCGCTGCCCAAAGCTGGTGGCGCCCGCCATGAATACCAACATGTACGAAAATCCGGTGACCCGGGACAACCTGGATACGCTGACCCGATACGGGTGGGAGGTCATTTCCCCCGCCTCCGGACGGCTGGCCTGCGGCGCGGTCGGCCCCGGCAAACTGCCTGAGCCGGAGGTGCTGGTCCAGTACGTGTTAAAATCCATTGCCCTGCCACATGACCTGACCGGAAAAACAGTGCTGGTCACAGCCGGCCCGACCCAGGAATCGTTGGACCCGGTGCGCTATTTAACCAACCATTCCACCGGCAAGATGGGGTATGCCATTGCGAAGATGGCCATGCTCCGTGGCGCGGAAGTCACCTTGATTTCCGGTCCCACGTCCCTGGACCAGCCGCCTTTTGTCACGGTGATAAATGTGGTCTCTGCTCAGGACATGTTTGAAGCGGTGTCCGCCCGGTGTCAGCAAGCCGATCTCATTTTTAAAGCGGCCGCGGTAGCCGATTACACCTGTGCCGATTACAGCGACGACAAGATCAAAAAGCAGGATTCCGACCTGTCCATTCCCCTGAAACGCACTCAGGATATTTTGAAGTATCTCGGAGAACATCGCCGGGAGGGGCAGATCATCTGCGGCTTTTCCATGGAGACCCGAGACATGGTGGAAAACAGCCGGGCCAAACTGGACAAGAAAAAAGTGGACCTCATCTGCGCCAACAATCTGAAGGTGAGTGGTGCCGGGTTTGGGGTGGACACCAACGTGCTTACCCTCATCACCGCAGACAATGTGGAGGAGCTTCCCCTGATGTCCAAGGAAGCAGCGGCTGACCGAATTCTAGACTGCGCCCTCAGCCTGCTGAACGAAGCAAACACCCCGGCATCTTAAGATGCCGGGGGCTATTTTTTGTTCTGGCGGCCAATCCGTTCATCCTGTATTTCCGTTTTTCACGGCTTGACCAAGCCAGCCCCGACGTTCTTCCGTCTGGCCCGATGGGAAAAAAGAGCGGACCTCTTCCAGAGGTCCGCTCTCAGATTCACTCGTTTTCCTCAGTACAAACGCACCGAGAAATTACTCGTTGATCTCGATGACAACGCCGGAACCCACGGTACGGCCGCCCTCACGGATGGCGAAACGCAGGCCCTTCTCGATGGCGATGGGGGTGATCAGCTCCACGTCCATGTCCACGTTATCGCCGGGCATGCACATCTCAACGCCTTCGGGCAGCATGATGATGCCGGTCACGTCGGTGGTACGGAAATAGAACTGGGGACGATAGTTGTTGAAGAACGGGGTGTGACGGCCACCCTCGTCCTTGGACAGGACGTAGACCTGGCCCTTGAACTTGGTGTGGGGATGAATGGAGCCGGGCTTGCACAGAACCTGGCCGCGCTCCACATCGGTCTTGGCAACGCCACGCAGCAGAGCGCCCACGTTGTCACCGGCCTCGGCGAAGTCCAGGGTCTTGCGGAACATTTCCAGACCGGTCACGACGGTGGACTTCTTCTCCTCGGACAGACCGACGATCTCAACGGTCTCACCAGTCTTGATCATGCCACGCTCCACACGGCCGGTCGCCACGGTGCCGCGGCCGGAGATGGTGAACACGTCCTCGACGGGCATCAGGAAGGGCAGGTCGTCGTTGCGGGCAGGGGTGGGGATATAGGAGTCGACAGCATCCATCAGCTCCTTGATGCAGGCATACTCAGGAGCATTGATATCCTGAGACTCGGAAACCAGAGCATTCAGAGCAGAGCCCTTGATGATGGGGATCTCGTCGCCGGGGAACTCGTACTTGTCCAAAGTCTCGCGGACTTCCATCTCCACCAGCTCCAGCAGCTCCTCGTCGTCTACCTGGTCGCACTTGTTCAGGAACACAACCATAGCGGGCACGCCTACCTGGCGGGCCAGCAGGATGTGCTCTTTGGTCTGAGCCATGGGGCCGTCGGTGGCGGCAATCACCAGGATCGCGCCGTCCATCTGAGCAGCGCCGGTAATCATGTTCTTGATATAGTCGGCGTGGCCCGGGCAGTCAACGTGGGCATAGTGACGGGCGTCGGTCTCATACTCCACGTGAGCGGTGTTGATGGTAATACCACGCTCGCGCTCCTCAGGAGCCTTGTCGATGGAGCTGTAGTCGGTGTAGCTGGCCTTGCCCTGCATAGCCAGATACTTGGTGATGGCCGCGGTCAGGGTGGTCTTGCCGTGGTCAACGTGGCCGATGGTGCCGATGTTAACATGGGGCTTATTACGCTCAAATTTCTGCTTAGCCATTGGGATTTCCTCCTTATAGTGCAATTATAATTATATTGTGCGGGGCCGATTTATGATCAGGGACATTTTATCCTATTCTGTTTGTAAATGCAACCCCATTTTCCGTCGTGCCGTCTCAGGCAATCAGTCCTGATTGCGGCCGCGCTCCGAAATAATCTTCTCGGAAATATTCTTGGGAATCTCCACATAGCTGTGAGGCTCCATGGAGTATTGACCGCGCCCCTGCGTGCTGGAACGAAGGTCGGTGGCGTAACCAAACATGTTGGCCAGAGGCACAAGGGCGTCCACCTGCTGAGCTCCGGGGCGGCTCTCCTGTCCCAGGATCTGACCACGGCGGCTGTTCAAATCGCCAATGACAGTGCCCAGGTAATCGTCGGGAGCAATCACGGAGACCTTCATAATCGGCTCCAGGAGGATAGGGCCAGCCTTGCGGCAGGCCTCCTTAAAGGCCATGGAACCGGCGATCTTAAAGGCCATCTCAGAGGAGTCGACCTCGTGATAGGATCCATCATACAGGGTAACTTTTACGTCTACCACAGGGTAGCCAGCCAGCACACCTGCCTGCATCGCGCCTTGAATACCGGCGTCAACCGCAGGAATATACTCCTTGGGAATCGCGCCGCCCACGATGCCATTGACAAACTCGTAACCCTTACCGGACTCATTGGGTTCCACACGGATCTTAACGTGACCGTACTGGCCCTTACCGCCGGACTGACGGGCATACTTGGTATCCTGCTCCACGGATTTCTTAATGGTTTCCTTATAGGCCACCTGGGGTGCACCCACGTTGGCTTCCACCTTGAACTCGCGCAGCAGACGATCCACAATGATCTCCAGATGCAGCTCACCCATACCGGCAATGATGGTCTGGCCGGTCTCTTCATCGGTGTAGGTCTTAAAGGTGGGGTCCTCTTCGGCCAGCTTCACCAGCGCCAGGCCCATCTTTTCCTGACCAGCTTTGGTCTTGGGCTCAATGGCCACGCGGATCACGGGCTCGGGGAACTCCATAGACTCCAGAATGATGGGTGCCTTGTCATCGCAAAGCGTATCACCGGTGGTCGAATTCTTCAGACCCACCACGGCGGCGATATCGCCGGAGTAAACGCACTCAATATCCTCACGGTGATTGGCGTGCATCTGCAGGATGCGGCCGATCCGCTCTTTCTGCTTCTTGGTGGAGTTCAGGACCGTAGTACCGGTATTCAGAACGCCGGAATACACGCGGATAAAGGACAGGCGGCCCACGAAAGGATCGGTGGCGATCTTGAAGGCCAGCGCGGAGAAGGGGGCGGTATCGTCGGCAGGACGTTCGTCCTCTTCCTCGGTATCGGGGTCTACGCCCTTGATGGCCGGAATATCCACAGGAGAGGGCATATAGTCCACGATGGCATCCAGCAGCTTCTGGACACCCTTGTTTTTGTAAGAGGTGCCACAGGTCACAGGGACCAGCAGATTCTCAACGGTGCCCTTGCGCAGAGCAGCCCGGATCATCTCCTGAGGAACGGGCTGCTCCTCCAGGACCAGCATCATGATCTCCTCGTCAATGTCGGCGCAGGCATCCAGCAGCTTGGTGCGATACTCCTGGGCCAGCTCCATCATATTCTCGGGGATGGGCTCCACACGCATGTCTTTGCCCAGCTCGTCGTAGTAGACGTCTGCATCCATCTCCACCAGATCAATGATTCCCTTAAAGGTTTCTTCCGACCCGATGGGCAGCTGAATGGGAACGGCATTGCACTTCAGACGCTCATGGACCATACGCAGCACATTGTAGAAATCTGCGCCCATGATGTCCATCTTGTTGACATAAATCATACGGGGAACTTTGTAATGGTCGGCCTGACGCCACACGGTCTCAGACTGGGGTTCCACGCCGCCCTTGGCACACATCACCGTCACAGAGCCGTCCAGCACACGCAGGGAACGCTCTACCTCTACGGTAAAGTCCACGTGGCCCGGGGTATCAATGATGTTGATGCGGGTCTGGGGGTACTGGTCCTTGGTTCCCTTCCAGTAGCAAGTTGTGGCGGCAGAGGTAATGGTAATGCCGCGCTCCTGCTCCTGAGCCATCCAGTCCATGGTAGCGGTACCCTCATGGGTCTCGCCGATCTTGTAGTTCACGCCGGTATAATAGAGAATACGCTCGGTCGTGGTCGTCTTGCCCGCGTCAATGTGGGCCATAATTCCAATGTTCCGAGTATTCTCCAGAGAAACTTTTCTAGGCATACTTTGACTCCTTTATTACCAGCGGTAGTGAGCAAACGCCTTATTGGACTCAGCCATCTTGTGGGTGTCCTCACGCTTCTTCACTGCGGAGCCCGTGTTGTTGGCGGCATCCATCAGTTCGCCGGCCAAGCGCTCTTTCATCGTCTTCTCACCGCGGTTGCGGGCGTACGTGGTCAGCCAGCGCAGACCCAAAGTCTGACGGCGCTCAGGGCGGACCTCAATTGGCACCTGGTAGGTGGCGCCGCCCACACGGCGGGCCTTGACTTCCAGGGAGGGCATGATATTCTCAAGAGCCTGGGTGTAAACTTCCATCGGCTCTTTCCCGGTCTTTTCCTTGATGATGTCGAAGGCTCCGTAGACTACCTTTTGAGCCACGCCCTTCTTGCCATCCAGCATAATGCTGTTGGTAAGCTTGGTAACCAGGACGGAGTTGTAAAGCGGATCAGGCAGAACCTCCCGCTTGGGTACATTTCCTCTTCTGGGCACTTTGCTTCCCTCCTTCATATAAAAATGATTTCATAGGTACTCGAAGTGTCTTGTGACAATCCGTGTAATGCCTGTCCGAGGTCTACCCATCTATATGGAATAAACGCTCGGCAAGGCGGTTGCCTTGCGCGTAAGCGCACAATGCAAGTTCAGGTTGGACAATTTGTCCAGGCAATGCTGCAAAGTGCGGCATTACTTCTTCGCGGGAGCTTTTCCGGCCTTAGGACGCTTGGCACCGTACTTGGAACGAGCCTGCATACGGCCGTTGACGCCCTGAGTATCCAGGGTGCCGCGGACAATGTGGTACCGAACGCCGGGCAGATCCTTGACACGACCGCCGCGGATCATTACCACAGAGTGCTCCTGCAGGTTGTGGCCGACACCGGGAATATAAGCGGTGACTTCGTAGCCATTGGTCAGACGAACACGGGCGATCTTACGCAGAGCGGAGTTCGGCTTCTTCGGAGTAGACGTACGAACGGCAGTGCATACACCTCTCTTCTGAGGAGAAGGCAGATCGGTGCTCTTGTGGGTCAGGGTGTTCAGTCCATGCTGGAGAGCGGGAGAAGTGGACTTGTAAGCCACCTGAGCGCGGCCCTTGCGAACCAGCTGATTAAACGTAGGCATGTTTTTCCTCCTTTCCAAAAAGCTGCCCCTTTGGGGCATGATATATATTTTAACAAAATAAGGATTCCCTTATTCTGCTAAAATCAAACTAACAGCGTCTGCACTGCAAACATGGGATAAATCAGATCGGATCCCAGCCGTACAAGGCCCATTTTGGGGCAAACTCATTCGGCAAAACCGGACCATATATCCAAGCATCCCGCAGCGCAGCAAAAGAAAAGCGAAACTTGCTCACCCCAGAAGGGCGGCCACCGCGCTTCCCACGGCAATGGAGCAGGCAGCACCCAACTCCTTCATGGAGGCTACTTTCTCCACCGGCACATTCTGTTCCTCGGCCAACTGTGCCAGCGGCTCAGTGATGCGAGGGTCTGCATCCGCCGCAAAAAACAGCTTGCAGGCCCGGCCATCACCAAGGGCACGGCGCACCTGCTTGGCGCCTACCACTTTATTCGTCTCTTTCAGTTCTGAAATCATTCCGGTGCCCTCCTCTCCCCCGCTGCCGGGGGCGTTTCATCGGGTAAAAGGGCACAAAAACCCCTACCACCGCAATTTGTGATTATACCATGTTGTCAAGTCCCCGTCAAGCACGAATCACTCAGAAATTCACAATGTCTTCCACACATTCTTCCCTATTTTGACAAAGCACAGCCGCAAACGACAAAATATTCCCGCGGTACAGGCTCCGGCTCTGTACTCGCTCCGCGTTTTGGGCAGCGCATGCCAACTACCAAACTGCGCTTTTTGTTGTATGAATGTAAGCAAAATCGGCCATACTACTCTAAGTATCAAAGCGAGGAGGAATCCTATGACCGCCCATGTAAACGAAAACTGCATCGGCTGCAGCCTGTGCGCCAACATCTGCCCCAATGTCTTTACCATGACCGACGAGGGGGTGGCCGCCGCCCGGGATGAAATTTTCCCCGAGCAGGAGGGAAC
>JBFWME010000023.1:0-35637 GCA_050251755.1 Lawsonibacter sp.
CAGAGGAACATTTTGCCGACGTGGCGAACCCCACTCTGTTTCTTGTTGGTCAGGCTGGACGGGTTTGGTTTGCTCATCGCAACATCCGTGTGGACGGAGAGTTCATGTACACCGCTCAGGATCCAACTTTGGCGCGTGCGCGGGAGATCTGCGAAGTTTGCCTGAAGCTTTTCCGGGACAAACATCTCGACGAAGTCTACCTTCTCTACACCCGGATGGTAAACGCGATGGTGATGGAACCCGTGGCGATCAAGCTCCTCCCGCTTGAACGAGAGCTTTTCCCCATGGATCGGGTACCAGCGGATCGTCTGAGCGAAACGGTGAAATACGTGCCCTCCGAAACGGCGGTCATGGACCGGCTGGTTCCCAGCTACCTGAGCGGTATGATCTTCGGAGCGCTGGTGGAATCGTTCTGCAGCGAGCAAAACGCCCGCATGACAGCGATGAACGCTTCTTCAAAAAGCGCGCGAAAAATGCTAAAGAGCCTGAATCTGACTTATAATCGCGTCCGTCAGGCAGCGATCACCCAAGAGATCACCGAAGTGGTGGGCGGCGCCCAGGCGGACGACAGTTGACGGGTACGGCTCTGCCGTACCTCTTTTGACCCGAAAGGTGTGAAGACATGAAAGGAAAAATCGTTCAGGTGATGGGTCCCGTCGTAGACGTTGAGTTCCCCGGCGGTCCATTGCCTGCCATGCGTGACGCGCTTTCCGTCGAGGTTGACGGAGAGCGCCGCGTGATGGAGGTTGCTCAGTTCGTTGGCAATGGTACCGTCCGCTGCATCATGCTGGCGCAAAGCCAGGGCTTAGCCCGTGGGGCCGAGGTCGAGTCCACCGGCGGCCCCATCACCGTACCCGTGGGCGAGAACACGTTGGGCCGCATGTTCAACGTGCTCGGCGATCCCGTGGACGAAAAGGGCCCCGTGGACGTCTCGGAGCGGTGGTCGATCCATCGCCAGCCACCCAAGTTTGAGGAGCAAAGCCCAGTCATCGACGTATTTGAAACCGGCATTAAGGTTATCGACCTGCTGGCGCCCTATGCCCGTGGCGGCAAGATCGGCCTGTTCGGCGGCGCTGGCGTCGGGAAGACCGTTCTCATCCAGGAACTGATTCACAACATCGCCACCGAGCACGGCGGTTACTCCATCTTTACCGGCGTGGGTGAGCGCACCCGCGAGGGCAGCGATCTCTGGCATGAAATGGGCGAGTCCGGCGTTCTCTCCAAAACCGCGCTGGTGTTCGGCCAGATGAATGAGCCGCCCGGAGCCCGCATGCGCGTGGCGTTGACTGGACTCACCATGGCCGAATATTTTCGTGACGTACAGAAACAGAACGTGCTGCTGTTTATCGATAATATCTTCCGTTTTGTCCAGGCCGGAAGCGAGGTATCGGCGCTGATGGGCCGCATGCCTTCCGCCGTCGGCTATCAGCCGACGCTGGCCAACGAGATGGGTGCTCTGCAGGAGCGCATCACCTCGACGAAGAATGGTGCCGTCACCTCGGTGCAGGCGGTCTACGTTCCCGCCGACGATCTGACGGATCCGGCGCCGGCCACCACGTTTGCGCATCTGGACGCAACGACCGTCCTTTCGCGCAAAATCGTTGAAATGGGAATTTACCCGGCTGTGGACCCGCTGGAGTCCACTTCCCGTATTCTCGGGCCCGAAATTCTGGGCGAACGGCACTACAAGATCGCCCGGGGCGTTCAGGTCGTGCTGGAACGCTATCGCGAACTGCAAGACATCATTGCCATTCTCGGCATGGAGGAACTTTCCCCCGACGACCGCCAAACGGTGGAGCGAGCCCGCCGGATTCAGCAGTTCTTTTCGCAGCCCCTCTTCGTTGCCGAGACCTTCACCGGTCTGGAAGGAAAGTATGTGAAAATTGAGGATACGCTGAAGAGCTTTGAAGCCCTGCTTGGCGGTGAACTGGACAAATATCCCGAGGCCGCCTTCAACATGGTCGGCTCAGCCGACGAGGTCGCGGAGAAAGCCCGTAAGCTGGGGGTGGTGTGAGTGTCAAGCTTCACGCTGGAGATTTACACCCCAACCCGGACGTTCTTTTCCGGCAAAGTCGAATCCCTCGTTATGCCCATCCTCGACGGGTCCTACGGCGTGGAAGCCGGCCACGAGCCGGTCACCACCGCAATCGAGCCAGGGGAACTGCGCTACAAAACCGAAGGAACGTGGCATGTTGCCGCCATCACAAGAGGCTTTGCCGAGATTAAGCCTGACCGAACCATTCTTCTGGTCTCCGCAGCCGAGCATCCGGAAGAGATTGACCTGAGGCGCGCGGAGGCGGCAAAGGAGCGCGCGCAGGAGCGGCTGCGTCAGAAGGCAAGTATTCAGGAATATTACAGCGCACAGGCCGCGTTAACTCGGGCAATGGCCAGACTCAAAACAGTGCAGGACAAGCGGCGTTAACCAGTCAGCCTGGATACGCTGACAAAACAATCCGAAATCCGTACGCATATCCATTGGATTGCGTGCGGATTCTATCTGTTTAAAGCAAGGCACAAACGATAGAACAACATCGGTCGGTAAGTGAAAATTGTCGAATATGCACAAAAAATTTACAAAAATTATTTGCATTCTGTATACTTGACATATTCGCATCGATGCTATATACTTGAATTAAGCTCCAGGGATTACTGAAATAAGTAAATAGTTAAATGAAGGACCGCCACATGGTGAATGTGGAACGCAAAGACGTGATGGTAGTGACACGAGAGTGAAGCGAATCACAAATTTGGCAAACGGATGATAATTGCATTGGAAGAACGGTAATAAGACCATTGGTCAAAGTATCAGTCAGAAAAAGCAGTTAAAGTTCATGAGTTAGGTTAAAAAGTTTTTGCACAAAAAGGGTCGGCATTTAGGTATACGCTTATGAGGGTTCTCTGGAGCTTATTTATTTGCATTTAAAACGGAATCAAGGGGACGGGGCATTTAAGCCTCCGTCCCCTTGATTTCTGCGATATATGGGAGGTTGCGGCCCTTTTCACCAACATCCAAGCCATACCCGATCAGCCTTTCCAATTTTGAAATTTCAAACCCCACATATTCAATTGGAATGTTGAGGAGCTGTTCCTCCGGCGAATACAGCAGAGTACAGGTTTTGATGCTGGCGGCGCCTCGGGATCCCAGGTGCCGCAGCAAATACCCAAGCGTCAACTGGGAGCGAACAATATTCTCGACAACGAGGACATGTTTTCCGGTAATATCATAGTCCAGATCTTTTGTGATTCGCACCACTCCGGTTTGTCTCGTAGAACTTAAAACACCGATGGAAATCAGATCGATTTGAACCGGAAGATCAATCGCTCTGGAAAGGTCGGTTAAAAAATATAAAGCCCCCTTCAGCACCCCAATCAGAACGAGTTCTTTGTCTGCATAATCCTTTGTAATCTGTTTCCCGAGTACACGAATCCGCTCATTCAGTTTTTCTTCGCTGATCGCGATACGCTTCATATTATTCATTGCTTCCCCCCCGATTCAGATTTAAGCGATCAATAAGTGAATAGAAATCTTTTTTATAAATCACCTTAATATTTGTGCCAGGATATAGCTCACGCAGCTTTTTGGCTTTTTTGTTTTTTAATGTGACATATTTTTGATTCATGGTGGTCAACTCAATATAGGTATCGAAATCTGTCAGGTAAAAATCGGGGCTGAATGCAAGTTTCACATTGCCCTCCGCATCCCATTCGATGGGAAAGGTCTTTGGCTCATATTTCCAGTCTATCTGGTACATATCCAGAATCTTCGCAAATTCAGCTTCTGTTTGTGTTTTGAACACGGGGCTTTCCGACAGGTGGCTGGAGACCAGCTGTTGATCGGTTTCCAGTTCGATCTGTCTGCGGCTTTCATGCTCTTTATAAAGCGCAATGATTGCCGATACGCATTCATCCGTGGAAAGGGCCGCCGTATTCAGGGTCAGTTGATAATAAGATGGATCATTTAAGTCCGCGTTGAAAATTGTTGATACAAACCGTTTATGCTTCCTGTCTGAAGCATCCAGAATATTCTCCGCTTCTTGATCTGAAACGTGATAGTATCTTTTGGCCCGAATCATTCTGATCTTTTTGGGCGCAAATATTCGTACGTGTACTGCGTCTTTCCGCTCTGAAAAAATCATCTGAGAGCCAAATCCAACCAGGACTCCGGAGTTGTTTTCCAAATAGCGCTCCAGATTTTTTGTAATAACATCCAGGTATGTGCTGCCTTCTTTGTTTGGCTTTAATAAATATCTTACACTTTCAGACAGCATATGCTGCTCATAGGCGGTTGCAGCAGCGTCGCGAAAGCGGGCTAACAGAATGTCCCGTGTAAACAGTTCCCAGCCGAGTTTTTGAGACAACTCTTCCGCAACTTCATCGCCTAAACTACACATTTGTCTTGATATCGTAATGATTGGCAATGAGAGGACCTCCTTCTTCGTCTGTACAGCTCTATGATAGATCCATTATACCAAATTTTATCTCAATTTGAAATTAAATATATTGAAGATTTTAGGCCTACGGATTGGACGGAAGCCAAAAAGAAGCCCTCCGAAAACTTTTTGTTTTTCAGAGGGCTTTTTCATGCTTGAATTTTTCATCATGCGGCTCACTTTTTCAGTCTTGTTCCTCTTCCCGCCGCGTTTCCAGCCGCCGCAAGTTGGGTCTTAAGATTACGATCCCCAGCAACGTAGACAGCACATCGGAGCAGGGCTGCACCAAAATCAGGCCGGTCATTCCAAAGAATCGCGGCAGAATCAGAAGCAGCGGCACCAAAAACAATCCCTGCCGCCCGCTTCCAACAATGGCGGCATCCAGATTCCGGCCGATGCCCTGCAGCATTACGAACCCGGAGGCGCACACCGGCAGCAGCCACAGCGTGGCCATCTGGGCGCGTAAAATCCAGGAGCCGTACTGAATTACAATTGGATCATCCCGGCGAAATAGCGCGATAATCTGTTCCGGGAACAGAAATGCCAATAAGATCACCACCATCAGCGCGCCCCCCACCTTGATGCAGAACCAGAAGCCGTCTTTCACACGCTGATAGTTCTTTGCTCCATAGTTATAGCTGCATACGGTTTGGTAGCCCTCGCCGATCCCGAAGTAGATCATCTGGCACATGTGCACCAACCGGTTCACGATCACAAATGCGGCAATGGCCGCGTCTCCATAGGGTCGGGCAGCCCGATTCAACATTATGGATGCCAGACTGGAGAGGCCGTTTTTCAAAAAGCTTGAAAATCCGCCATTGAAGATGCTCCGCATCCCCTCCCAGGAAAAGTAAAAATTCCGCAGGCTAATCCGGATACAGTCCCCTCTCAGGCACTGCCACAGCAGCAGAAAGCAGCCGACCATCTCGCCAAACATGGTGGCGGCACCCGCACCGGCAAACCCCATACCTACGCCGAAGATCAGCAGAGGATCCAGGATAATATTCAGCACCGCACCACTGCCCAAGCCATACATCGACCGTTTGGCAAAGCCCTGAAACCGAAGGATACAGCTCAACGCCGTGGCAGCGGCCTTAAAGGGCATGGCGATAAGAATGAACCGGGCATAAATCACGGTGTATGGCCCCATACTCTCTGTGGCTCCCAGTAAGGCTACAAGCGGCTGGAGGAAGATCAGGCCAAGTACCATCAAACCGCTTACCAGCACTGTGACGTACACTAAACCCTGTATCGCCGTCTGTTGGGCTTTTTCTATCTCACGGCATCCCAACTGGCGGCCCATCAGGGTCCCGGTGCCTTTGCCGAACATCAATCCCAATGCCAAAACCAACGTCATCAGCGGGTAGACGACGCCCACGGCTCCAGTGGCACTGGTCCCCAGACAGCCTACGAAGTAGGTATCCGCCAGGTTGTACATCGCCGTGATCAGCAGAGAGATAATCGACGGAATGGACATCCGAATGATCAAAGATTCCAGTGGAGACTCTACCATTTCCCGGTATTTTTCTGTCTGATCATTTCTCGAAGACATCGTACGCTCCAAACTTTTTCTTATTTTTGGATAATATGGATGGCGAAACCGCCAAATTCCCCGTCCAGATAGATGTTCGTCAGCCGCCCCTCCGCATCATAGGACGCGGTATCCATGTTGAAGGCAACCCCTTTTTCCTTCAACTCCTCCACGGCGCCGGTTAGGTCCGAGGTTCGCATCGCAATGTGGCCGTGGGTGCCGAGACCATGCTCCCGCATGCACTCAAAATAGTCTCCGGCAAATTCCGACTTCTTGCCATGGCGAGGGGTCAAATGAAACAGTTCACTGAGCAGCAGGCTCAGCTTCTCCGCTTCCTCCAGACTGCCATTGGCAATTCCGATGTGTTCCAATTCAAATTTGTGTTCCATAAAAACGCCCTTTCTTGTAACAGTGGAACGCCTGCCATCAACACGTTGATGACAGGCACCTCACTGATATTTTTTGCAGGATACTTACTTCATGCCGCGGGCATGGTCAGCAGCGACCGTTTCCTCAATTTTCTTAATGGACGCCTCACTGAGGAAGGAGAACGGACGGCGGCAGGGACCGACGGGATTCCCGGCGATACGGGCAGCCGTTTTGGTGACCGTGTTCGGGTTGCCAAACTTGAAGCAGTTCCGAATCGGACGAATGCTGTCCTGAGCCTTCTTGGCTGCCTCCAGATCTCCAGCCAGAAAATACTTGTAAATCGAAACCATGGTTTCCGGATAGATATTCGCCACAGCGGTAATCCCTCCGGCGCCGCCGGCCAGCAGATTCCACAGGATCAGCGCATCGTTGCCGGACAGGACGCTGAAGGTCTCGGGATTGGTCAGCTCAATATACTGCTTCATGTTGTCGAAGTTCCCGCCGGAATCCTTTACACCGACAATATTGTTCACCTTACTCAGTTTGGCCACCGTATCAGGGTTAAGGTTGTTGCCGGTGCGGGCAGGCATATTGTACATGACAATCGGCAGATCCACCGCAGCTGCCAACTCGGCATAGTGGGCATAAATCTCATCCTGAGAGATGGCGGCAAAATAGGGGCTAATGACGCTCAGCACATCCACACCCAGCTCCTTGGCCTTTTGGGACAAGCGGATGGTATCGGCCGTGCCGGGCATACCGGTCCCAGCATATACGGGAACACGTCCATCGGCGGCTTCCACCACAGCGCTTATAATACGCAGCTTCTCATCCTCATGGAGAATGTATGCCTCGCCGTTGGTGCCAAGGCAGAACACACCGTCCACGCCTGCCGCAATCTGACGATTGACCTGGTGTTTGATTTCTTCCATGTTCAGCGTCTCGTCTGCGTTCATGGATGTGACCATTGCCGCAATGATACCGTTTACTTTCTTTTCCATTTCATAAGATCCTTTCCATTTGATGAGATTATTCTTCGTCAAGATTGACTTCCGAGGTGTCCGCCACGATTTTCTTGACAACCTTATGTTCTTCCGTCACAGGCTGCAGTCTCTTTTCTCTCTGATACTTCAGGACCTGCAGCACCACTACGATGATGGCGATGATGATACCGGCCACATCGGTAAACGTTTCCGGGATACAGGTCAGGATGCCGGCGCAAACCAGCAGGAGTCGCTGCCACATGGGGATGTTGGTCAGCAGGAAACCGGCAACGGCAAAGACCAGCATAGAGGTTCCAAGGGCCAAAATGCTTACATCGTGGACGATGGCAAACAGGCCGCCCTCCAGCAGGATGCCGGACTGATAGACGAAGGCAAAGGGCGCAAAAAACGCCACAGAGGCATAGACCATACCGCGCCAGCCGGTATCCCAGGGTTTCGCTTCCGCAATGCCCGCCGCGGTATAGGAGGCAACGCACACAGGAGGAGTAATCTGAGCAAAGATACCGAAGTAGAAGATAAACAGGTTTGCAGCCAGCGTGCTGATCCCAAGCCCTTTCAGGGTGGGGATAAACAGGACGTAAGCCGTCAGATACGCCGCTACCGTTGGCAACGCCATACCCAGCAGCATACAGCCCAGCATCGTAATGATCAGACCAACCCACAGGAATTGTCCGCCCAGAGAGGAAATCAAAGAGGACAAACGGGTCGCCAGGCCGGAGATGGAAACAATACCGATGATAATTCCGCAGCCGGAAATGGGCTGGGAGGTATTGCTGGATAGGCGGGTGGCATTGAGCAACTGCTGGATAATGTGGATGGGACCATGGCGCATTCTGGGACTGATTACGTTCAGCACCAGGATGGCAGCAATGCCGTACAACGCGGAACGCTGCAGCGTGTATCCCTTAGCAATCGCCCCAACCAGAACCACAATGGGGGCAAGCAGATACAGGCGTGGCAGAATGGGTTCGCACTCCAGATCCATCAGCACTTCCTCGCCGGCGCTGCGGCGCTTTTTGGCCAGCATATGAACCATCAAAAAGACGGCCAGATAATACATGACAGCGGGAACAAGTGCAGCTTTGCAGATCGCCATATAAGAAATGCCCAGCATTTCCGCCATCAGAAAAGCGCCGGTGCCCATAATCGGCGGCATAATCTGACCACCGGTGGAGGCGGCCGCCTCAATCGCGCCCGCTTCCTCAGGCCGATAGCCAACCCTCTTCATCATAGGGATGGTCATAACGCCGGTGCCCGCCACGTTGGCAGCCGCAGAACCGGAGATCATACCCATCAGTCCGCTGGCCATGACGGCCGCCTTGGCGGGGCCGGAGCTGTCATGAGACTTGGCGCCAAACTTAATTCCAATGTCAATCAGCACCTGACCGCCGCCGCATGTACCGAATAGTGAGCCAAAAATCATGATCCAGTACATGAAACCTGCACCTGCACCAGTGGCAGTGCCGTAAATACCCTCGCTGCCCATGACCATCAGGTCGGTAAACTTGGAGAGGTTCATGCCGCCATAATACAGGATGCCAGGCAGCCACCTGGCCGTCCAGACATAAACAATGAACACGCTGATAAAGATAGAAAGCGTCAGACCTACGGTACGTGAGATACCCAGCATAATCAGCAGAATCAGGGTAACGCACTCAAACACGTCGATGGGGTTAACGGGATCCAGATAATTGACGCGCAAACTAAGCCGTTCATACTGGCTGATCGCATACCAGATGTGATAAAAGACTGTAATATACACAAACCAGTCGCAAGTACGGTCAAAGATTTTTCCACCTTTGCTCTTATGCTTGCCGGGGTTCAGCAAAACACACAAAAAGCCGATGCTGGAAACATGGATGGGGCGAACCAGCAGGGGAACCATGGGATTGATGAACGTACGGTAAAGCTGAAAGCACAGATACAGCAGAGTGACAAAGACAGCAGCCGTGGCACGGATATCTTCCCGAATAAAAATCTCCCGCAGCTGTTGGCCAACACTCTTTTTGTCATGTGTTTTGGCAGGATTGTTCATAAACTGTTTTCCTTTCGCGTAATCTGTCTCCGGGGTTTACCCGGACGAAATGCATCTCCCGCCACGCGCCGAACGCACTGGACAGGCTTGGCACCTACAAAAAGAAGGTTTTTCACAAGACTTATTTGGAAGGACGGGGCAAGAGGTAACCAGCCCCGTCCCTCAAATTACCATCGCAGGAAATTACTTGGCCTCGCCAATATAGTTGCCGTTCGCATCCAGAACACCGATATCCTGGAAATACTTTATGGCGCCGGGATGCATAGGAACGACCATTGCATCGGTATCGACCATGTCTTTGAAGGTGATGTTGCGATAACCAGCAAGGTCAGCACCCAGGGCTTCACGATTTTCCACCAAAATTTTGGTCAGCGCATAGGCCAACTCATCGCTCATGTCCGAACTGACAATCTTGGCGGAAGCCTGACAGGCAGAGGGCATTTCCTCGGTGGTAATGCCGAAGGAGTCCGTTGGAATAACAGTTTCGGCATAACCGCGCTCGCACATGCCGGCCACCTCTTCTTCGGTCAGGCCGCTGACCACCATGTCAGCGCTCATACACAGCTCCGTCAAAGAGGAAGAGGTAGAAACGGTGTGGCCCACCATCATGTCGGCCTGGCCGTCCTGCAGCATATCACAGCAGGCGCTGCCGTCGGTAAAGGTAACGCTGCCACCCCAGCTCTTGATGTCGTCCACAGTTACATCATGGATGTCCAGCAGATACATGAAGGAGACGTAGTCAGAGGACCCAACGGGCTCGGCCACGAAGCGGCAGGCGGCCTTGTTGGCAATCACGTCCGCAATGGTAGCATTGCCGGTCTTGTCCACATAGCTCTGGGTCGCCAACTCAGCAACGAAGGCGTATTTTGTGGTAGCAATCAGGGCACTAATTTTGCTGTAAGGTTCCTTGCCCTCCATGCCGACGGTGCCGCTCATGGCATTCTGTCCGGTTCCAAAGTCGCCCATGCCGGCCTCAATCAAATATCCGACGGAGGAACAGCCGCTGGAGATGGTTTCTTGAGTCACAGTAGAACCGGCAGGCAGGTTCGCTTGGAACATCTTGCCCTCAGTAGCCAAGGTGATGTAGTCGTCCGAACCCGGTCCCTGACTCAGCAGGGTCATATTGACAGGCTTGGTCAGTGTAGAACCGGAGGCGGAGGAAGAAGCGGAAGAAGCACTCTGGGATCCCTGGGACGCCGCGGAATTGGACGACTGGCTGGAGCTGCCGCAGGCAGCCAGACTCAGTGTCATTGCCAGCGCAAGAGTCAAGGCAAATACTTTTTTCATTGATAATTCTCCCTTCAAAGTGTAGGTGTTTATTTCTTTTCCGGCACAGCCGGTGAAAGACATCCATGATCTGCGGAGATTTCGTTGTTTATCTTGCGTTCGCCATACGGATTCCGTAATCCATGGCGTTCAACAGACTCAGCTCATTGGCTCCGCCATTGCCGGCGTGACCGAAGCCGGTCCCGTGGTCTACGGAAGCACGGATAATCGGCAGACCCAACGTCACATTAACGCCGGCCACCGCATCCCAATGGCCCTCGGCCTTATTATACACAAAGCCTTTTACTTTCAAAGGAATGTGTCCCTGATCGTGATACATGACTACTACAATGTCATACCAGCCTCCCAGCGCCTTGGAGAACACGGTGTCCGGCGGCGTGGGTTTCTTCTCCGGAATGATAATACCCTCGGCCATTGCGGCATCGATGGCAGGCTGGATTTCCTCAATTTCTTCCGTGCCGAACATACCGTTTTCCCCGCAGTGCGGATTCAGTCCGGCCACCGCAATTTTTGGTTCCTGGATCCCGATGGCTTTGCAGCCGTCATTTGCTATCCGGATGACGTCTAAGACACGGTCTTTCTTTACTCGGTCGCAAGCTTCCCGAAGAGAAACATGGGTGGACACGTGGACTACGCGCAATTCCTCGTGGGCCAACATCATGGTGTACTTGGGTGTTTTCGTGTAGTCGGCGTAAATCTCCGTGTGGCCGGAATAATGGTGTCCGGCCATGTTAATGGCCTCTTTGCTCAGCGCGTTGGTAATGGTGGCATCTACTTTGCCGGCCATGGCCAATTCAATTACCTTCACCACATACTGGAATGCCGCCTCACCGCCCAGCGCGGTGGCGCCTACCCCAAACGGCTTTGGATCCTCGGGGGTACCTGGAATATCACTGTATTTGATTATGCCCATATCGTAGACATCGATGGTTCCGTACTTGTATTCCGCCTCGGTGATGTCCTGGATGGGCCGAATCTTCATGTTGACGCCCGAGACCTTCTCGGCCACCCGAGCGGCATATTCCATGGAACTGACGTCTCCGATGACCACAGGCCGACAGCGATCATAGAGCGTGGCGTCGGACAACGCCTTCACGGTAATCTCCGGACCATTGCCAAAGGGATCGCCCATCGAGATACCGAGAACCGGTTTCTTCACCATGCAAACCTCCTTTTTTTTTAATGGGGAAGTACCTGCAGGTATATCTCCCGTGCGTCCGCAGGGGTCACTTCCCGCATGTTGTTGACCAGCAAGCGGGTTACCTGCATGCCTGCATCCACAAGGCTGTCCAAGTCATCGATGGACACATGGAACTCTGCCAGGCTGGTGGGGATATCCAGATGCTTGACAATGTCGCCCATCCGCTGAACCACCCATGCGCTTTTCTCTTCCTCGGTGGTGCAGTTTTTCTCCCCGTGAACGATACGATCATAGGCCACAGCCAACTTGGAACGAATGGCGGGCTCATTAAACTTCATCACGGGCACCAGCAACATGGCATTGGACACACCGTGGGCAATATGATACTTGCCGCCCAGCGGATAGCTGAGGGCATGGACGGCTGTGGTGCCGGAACAGGTAATGGCGATGCCGGCGTAGAACGCAGCGATCTGCATCTGGTTTTTGGCTTCCAGCGCATCGGGATCGTCACAGGCGGTCTCGATGTTGTTCATAATGATATCGAACGCCTCCAGCGCAAAGGTATCGCTGAATGGATTGGCTTTGTTGCTGGTAAAACACTCAATTGCATGCGCCATGGCGTCCACACCGGTAGCCGCCGCGATTTTACGGGGAAGGTTGCGGACCATCGCCGCGTCCAGAATCACGTAATCAGGCACCATGCTGGCATTGACGATGCCAACTTTCAGTTCTTTTTCCGGAACCGCTATGATCGCGTTTGGAGTCGCTTCGGATCCGGTCCCGGCGGTTGTTGGAATCAGGCAGGTCTTCACGGTCTTAACTGCAAGGCCAGGGTCGCTGAGCAGATCCTTCACCGAATAGTCCTCGGTTGCCAAAAGACTGGCAAGCTTAGCGGTATCCATGGCGCTGCCGCCGCCCACAGCCACAATAAAATCTGCACCGGATGCTTTAAACTCATCGACTAGCTTCTGCACCTGGACATAGGTGGGTTCCGGGGGCAGATCTGAGATCACCACGGTCTCCACACCGGCTTCGTTCAGCTCCTGCAAGGGCAGGTCCACAAGCCCGGTGCTTAGGATCCCCTTGTCCGTAAAGATCGCCACTTTCTTTGCCCCTGCAACTACGGTCTTTAAGTTCTTCAAGGCATCCTTGCCGCTGTATACCGTCCGGGGCATGATCATGTTGTACGTCTTCAGTGCCATAATTAAATCCTTTCTTTCGAAACACCCACTTCAAGTCCGGTAGGACAAGGCAGGCTCTGTTACCATTTCTTCCACATCTCTCTGAATCGTCACCAGCAAATCTTCCTCACCGAAGCCACCGGATTTTGAGATCACTTCGTACTGCCGGTTCTGGTATGTGACCTTAGAGAGCACTACCCCAGGCTGCAACTCCCGCACCGGGATCAGTTCGTTGCATTGAATGGACTCCAGGAAGGCCAACAGCGTATCGCCGCCAATGATCATAAAACGGGAATCAGCCCCTCGATCAATGAGATTTTTCAGAACCATACCCATCCGGCAGGAAATCTTCTGGCGGATGACCTCGATCGGCAGTTCTTTCTTTTCTTCCAGCATCTGCTCTTTTCCGCTTTGCAGGGAAGAAATGATCAGGTATTCCGAGTGCTGATAGACCTTCCACAATTGATCCATCATCGCACCCCCATCGCCCTCCCACAAGCTGCCGTCGCTGAGCAGCTGCTCCGATGGAATGTGAATCCGGCAATACCCTCCCTGGCGTTCGGCATAATCCACTTGGTCGCAGGAGATGGGATTCACACTGCCGCAGATCACGGTCATACGGTTTCTTGTTTCTCCCCTCGTCTCTCTTGCCAACCCCAGATAAGGGGGCAGACTTTCCGCAAGACCTGCACAGCCGGCCAGAATCTTCAGCCGGCCCTGGCCGCTTAGCATCCGCACTTCCTGTTCCATATCTTCTTTGGAGGCACAGTCAAACACATAAATACACTTGTCCTCCCCCGCCTGAAAGGTTTCCACGTTCTGGCCGGAAACAACTTTGACGGGTACGTCACACTGAAGATGCAGCAGATCCGGCACATAACTTTTTGTGACCGGTTCAAATGGATCCTGCCCAAACACGCTCTGATCTACCGGTACACCGTCGATGTAATGAATCCCCTCCACCGTAATGCGGTTCATGGCCGGAAGAGCGGGAATAAAGCTGATTGTCTTCTCTCCACTGCCGTCCAAAACGGCGCTGAGCTCGGCCCCAATGTTGCCACGCAAGCCGGAATCCGTCTTTTTCAGAATGCATCCAATCCCGGCGGCAACCGCGTGTTCTGTAATACGGCGGATCATTTGATAGGCTTCTCCAGCCGGCAAATGACGCGTGGGCGCACAAAGCACCAACACCTCCCCCGCCATTTCTTCGGTAAACTCCATTTCAGTATCCGCAACCACCTTCGTGATCGCTCCGGCTTCGGAAAACTTCACCCCAGTATCCAGGGCGCCGGTAAAATCATCCGCGATAATGAGTAATTTAATCATAGGCCGAAACCGTCCAATCAAGGTATTTCCATCACGCAGGTCTCTTTTTATCCTGCCTGTATTCTGCGAGAAATCAACCTGTTTAACAGATTACCATGTGCTTTGCGTTTGCCATGGCCTTCTCGCTCAGTTCTTGGCCAATCCCAGGAAGTTCCGGTACGCGATAGTACCCGTTTTCCGGCATATGGTCATATTTGCACAGGGCGCGGATGTGTTCTTTCAGAGCCCCGCTGTGAAGTTCGTGGATGATAAAGTTTGGAATTGCCGCTTCCACCTGCAGCGCTGCCGCTGTGCTGATAGGACCACCGCAGCAGTGCCCCTGGACAAAAGCGTCATAAATATTGGCCATATCGGCTACTTTTTTCCCTTCGGTAATCCCGCCCACCAGGCAGAAATCCGGCTGCACCACCTGTAGTGAACGATCCTCCAAATAGGGTCTGTACCCAAAGCGGGTGAAGATTCGTTCGCCGGAAGCAAGCGGAATGTTTACCTTCTCCCGGATCTCCCGCATGGAACGGCTGTTCAACGGGTGGACAGGCTCTTCCATGTAGTAGATTCCAAACGGTTCCAGCGCATTGGCCAACTGGATGGCTGTGTTGGTATCCGTAAAGGCATGGTTTTCAATGATGATATCCAGATCCTTACCGCCGGCTTTTCGCATGGCTTCAACTCGAGCACAGGCCAGTTCCAGAACTTTGTTCGGCATGGCCCCCCGCAGTTTCCATGTGTCATCCTTGCTGGCCCGGATCCAGCAGCCCTGATCCGTAACCCCAATGGGATCCACTTTCACAGCGGTATAGCCTTGCGCCATGGCATCCCGTACTGACTGAGCATAGTCCGCGGGATCATTGAGAAAGGTCTTGACCGGTCCCCAACCCAACTGCACCTGGCTGGCATATGTACGGATTCTTTCATTGCACTTTCCGCCCAGCATTTGATAGACCGGAACCCCAAAATATTTGCCTTTAATGTCCCACAATGCGATATCAATGGCACTCATACCGGCGTAGATCACCGTGCCGCCAGCCATTCCCCAGAAGGTATTGCGAAATAAATCCTCCCAAATTGCTTCAATATCCAACGGATTTCGACCAAGAATCCGCGGACCCAGATCCCGGACAATGTTCACACCGGCAAAATGCGCGTTTCCATAACCGGTTCCCACCTCTCCGAAGCCGCAGACACCCTCGTCCGTGTTGATGCGGATGCAAATGGGTGCAATGCCTTGGTTGGCGATATCCGGCAGCAAATCATAAATGTCGATACTAGTAATTTTCATCTAGTCATCTCTTTCTTTCGTTTACTTCCAGTATTCATCCATGTGATCCCGAATCTGCAGAGCTCGGTCAATCATCTCGTTGGCGTAGCGTTCCTGTACGGCGTCGATGGCATAAGAACCGCGAAATTTCACGGTGCTGTATAGTCCAAGACGATGAAAATACATTTTATGAAGGCTTAAGTTTACGCTGTCGGACTGTCGCGTAAACACAATGATGGGCAGCATGGCGAAAAACAACCGCATGGCCGCCTCCCGGCTCTTCTCATGGTACAGGCGATAGGAATTGACAAACAATTCAAACAGTCCCGAAGGCATCAGCGCATGAATGCCGCGGTCATACGCTTCGATCATCTGGTCGCTCCCCCAAGAGCCGCTGACGTTCAGCCGGCCTTCGGTAGCGGCCAGAATGGCCGTGTAATCAGGGCCCGGGTTGGTGGTCTCAATCTTGATACAGCGCAAACTGTCAAACTCATCAAACATGGATTTAACAAATGGGGCCTTCAGTTCGTTGTCCTGAGTATCCTGCAAACACAAGAAAGGAGGATGCAAGGCATCAACCGCCGCCACCAGCTCGCGGTAGCTTTCCTCCGTAACGGTCGGCATAAAGATGTTGACGCCATCAACGCCCAAGTCCAGATACCGCTTAGCTTGTTCCACGCACGCCTCGCGATCTTTTCCGCGGACATTGGGGATCACAATGCCGTGCCCCGCCTCTTTGGTCACCGCCACCAGTTCGCCAGCCATGCGGTAGCGCTCTTCTTCCGTCAGCTCATCTATTTCACTGGCAAAGCAGGGCGCCAGAAATCCGGTCACGCCGGCATCCAAGGCCGCCTCCGCCGTACGGCGGAGATCCGGCCAATTGATGGAAAGGTCATCGTTGAACGGGGTGTTGACGGTTGTAATGATCCCATGCATCGCATAAAGTTCTTTCATGAACGCATCTCCCCCACAACACATCTCTTCCCAGTTTTCTTTATCAGGCCCAATAGGAGGGGATGCTGTCCCTCAGACGGATCGCGTACTCGATCAGATCATTGGCATAACGCTGATGATACTCGTCAAAAAATACTTCTTCACGGCTGACCGCCTCATCAAACACACCCAGACGCTTAAAATACAGCTTATGGAAATACCGGTTCAGCGGCGGACTCTGCCTGGTGAAGCTGATCACGGGCAGCATCGCGAAGAACAATTCCATTGCCTTATCCCGCTTGCCCTGGTGATACAGATTGTAGACGTTCACGAACACTTCCGGCATGCCGGAGGGCATCAGTGCATGGATGCCGCGATCATAGGCCTCGATGGACTGGCTGCTGCCCCATGCGCCGCTGATATTCATCCTGCCCTCGGTCGCTTCCAGGATGCGGGTGTACTTTGGGCCCGGGTCTTTGACTTCAATCTTGGCACAGCGGACACTTTCAAACTCGTTAAACAGACGGATCAGCAACCGATCCGGCAGACCGTCATCCGTATGGGACACATCCTGAATGCACAGGAATTTTGGCTTCATGTCGTCAATTTTCTTCACCATGGCGCAATATTCGTCGTCGGTGGTGTAGGTCATATTCAGATTCAAGCCATCCACGTCCAGATCCAGATACTCTCTGCACTGTTGCAGGCGAGTCTCCTCATCGTCGGCTGTAATGCTGGGAATTACGATGCAGTTTTCTTTTGTATGCGCCAGCGCCACCGTTTCCCGGACCTCCTGAATAATTTCATCGTGGGTCAGCAGGTTCATCTCGCTGGCCATGCAGGGTACCAGGAATCCGGCTGCACCGGCATCCATACACAGCTGGATTTCCCGCCGGAAAGAGGGCCAATCAATCTCCTTAGTCCCGGAGTGAAAAGGCGTAATCACCGTGGTAATAATTCCGTGCATTGGATAAAGATCTTTCATTTTGAGACACCTCCATCAAAATATTGCCCACGACATTGTGCAATTCGTATATATTCGCAGGTCTTATTCCACTTCTTTTATTCTATTATATAGATTGTGTGTTTTCTCTCAAGAAATCGCCGCCCTTGGTTTGTTCTAAAATGAAACATTTTCATGAGCCATGGCAGCAAATTTGAACATAGGCGCAAATTGGGCATCCGTTTTTGTTTACTTTAAATAAACCAAACCTATCGTTTCGAAACAGCTTTACCTTGCGTCATCCAGCACAGTGTTGGTCAGCGTGCCGATCCCCTCAATCCAGCAGGTCATAACATCTCCATCCTTCAGAAATACCGGCGGGTCCATGCCAAAGCCAATTCCAGTCGGACTGCCGGTCGCGATGATGGTGCCAGCCGGCAGTGTAACACCTTGGGTCAACTCACTGACAATCTCGGGAATGCCGAAAATCATGTCCCGGGTGTTTCCGTTTTGCCGGAGCTCCCCATTTACAGAAAGCCGGATCTGCAGCCGGGGAGGAAATGTAATCTCATCCGCAGTCACGATCCATGGACCCAACGGACAAGAACCGTCCAGGCTCTTCATAAAATAATTTTGCTTATGACGACTCAATTCCCTGCCGGTCACGTCGTTGAGGATGGTATAGCCGAACACATAATCCGCCACCCGCTCCTTTGGCACCCGATAGGCGTCCTTCCCCAGAATCACGCCAAGCTCACACTCATAGTCCAGGGTGGAAATAAAGTCGGCGTGCGAGGGTACGCTCTCGCCCGTCCCCCGGCATCGGTCCACTGCCTTTCCGAAAAAGATGGGCCATACTCGTTCCGCCCGCTGTTCCTTCAGCGCATCCGCCATCTCGTCTGCGTGAGCCTTGTAGTTCAGCCCCATACAAACCACATCCCGAACCGGATGCGGAATGGGGGCTACCAGACGCACATCGGCGATGTCAATCCGTTCCCCCGCCTGCTCTGCCGCGGCAGCCATGGCACGCAGTTCTGCCCGGCCAGTTCCCCGAATCAAGTCATTCATTCTATCGTAAGAAAACCCAAGTGCCGAGATGGGAACCACATGCTCTTCATCCGGGCTCAACACCGCCACGAGTTCTTTCCCCTGATAGACGCAGGTTAAAAGTTTCAAATTTACACACCCCATTTCTTCTTTCTTTCAGAACTGTCAATTTCAACGAACGTTTTCTGGATTTTCTTTTGCATATTGTCATATTAAGAAATTTTCGTTTTTCTTTCAACCGCTGTGCAGCACATTTAGCGTCTCAATTTGTAACACTTTCCTCGGTCAAGTACTTGTTTTTTGAACATCTAACTGCTATAATTGCCTTGTTGTTTTTTGCATTTTCACAAGAGGCGGAGCACAGTTCTTTTTTGAGGTTTGGCCCCTTTTTGTGCCGGATCGACCCAAAAGGAGTGGAGAACATGAAAAAATTGCGGCTTTTGTGCATTCCCCCATATGAGGGGATGTATAATCTGATGACCAACATTGCCGCCCAGCGCAGTGACGTGGAACTGATCATCCATATGGGCAATTTGGAAGACGGATTAAAGGCCGTTCTGGAAAACCGGGACAACAACATTGATGCCGTCATCTCCCGGGGCGGTACTGCTGAAACCATCCGGGCCCATTGTGGAGATATTCCCGCCTGTGACATTATTCCCTCTGTCTATGACGTGCTGCGCACCATTCGTTTGGCTCAGAGTATGTCGGAAAAGCTGGCCGTGGTCGGTTTTCCAAGCATTACCAAACCGGCAGACATGTTGCGGGATATCATGCAGTATGATTTTAAAGTTCGAACCATCCACAGTTCCACAGAATGTGAGTCCTGCATGCAGTCCCTGCAGAACGAAGGCATCCAGGTCATTGCCGGAGATATGATTTCGGTTACCTGCGCTCAGCGGCTTGGCATGCATGGTCTACTGATCGTCTCCGGCATTGAGAGCGTAGAGGCCACCATTGACAGTGCCGTAGAGATGCACCATTACTATTCTGCCATCAGCAAACGGGCCGCATTGTTTTCTGATTTGCTGAACAGCGGTGAATCAGACGTTATAATTTACACCTCTGACGGCCAGGAATATTTTTCTACCATTTCCACCCTTCCTCAGGATTTTAGACTTTTGCTGCAGCAGAAAATTTCTAATGTGATCGCCCAAGGAAACATAAAAATTGTGCGGCACCTGGACAGTTCCATCCTCTCCATCAAGGGGCGGCTGCTCCAGTCCGATGGAGAGGATTACTGCGTTTACACGCTTTCCAATCTATCCAACGCCGCAATTTTTGATAAATATATGATACACTATCTCTCCGCGGATAGCGACCTGCCCGATTGCAATCCTTTGGAATACTATTTGGGCAGCAGCGAGGAAATGGTCGACATCCACAATGCCTGTGACCGCTATGCCTCCATGTCCAATTCTGTGATCATCCTTGGCGACCGGGGGACCGGAAAGGACCGATTCGCCCACTACATCTACTCTCACAGCCGTCTAAAACACAGCTCCTTCGTGGTCATCGACGTCGGCTTGTTGGATGAAAAAAGCTGGGATTTTTTGTTAAAAAACGATAACTCGCCTTTGACGGATTCCGGTCTTTCCATTTATTTCAAGCGGATCAATACTGCTACCCCTATCCAGCAGCAGCAATTTTTGATCTATTTGAAAAATTCCTGCACAGCTCAGGCGAATCGTCTGTTTTTTTCCTACACCGTAACAAATGGCTGTGAGCCACAGGGCGAGTTGTACCTCTATCTGACGGAAACGATGCGCTGTCTGCGCCTCTATCTCCCTACGCTCGCCCAGCGCCAAACAGATATTCCGACCCTGGTGGGATTGTATATTAATGCCATCAATGTTCAGCATGGCACCCGGGTCGTCGGTCTGACTCACGACGCCATGCTGACCCTGCAAAATTACAACTGGACTCGAAATGTGGACCAGCTGGTACAAGCCATTCGTGACTTGGTGATCAGTGCCAAAACATCCTATATTTCCGAAGAGCAGGTTCAGGCACTGCTTGCGCGGGAGAAGCAAAAACCTCCCGCCGTACTCGAAAACAATATCGACTTAAATCGTCCTCTGGATGAAATCATTCGAGATGTGGTACTTCGCGTGTATGAGTCGGAACATTTGAACCAGACGCATACTGCCAAGCGCCTTGGGATCAGCCGTAGCACGCTTTGGCGTATGATGAAATAAACCGCTCTATTTTGAAACATTTTATGTGAAAAATGTTCATTTTCTCCACGTCAAGCTGTATAATTACGGTTGAATTGCACCTCTTTTTTTGTTAGTTTGAATTAAGACGAACGTACAGCGCACAAAGAGAACACCGCGTAGATTGGAGGAAAGAATGAAAAGTCAGTCTTTTGAACCTACAAAAATTCCAGAGCGCAGACATACCAACAGTGTAAAGTGGGACGCTATGACCGAGCGATACGGTCGTGACGATCTGTTGCCTTTATGGGTTGCGGATATGGATTTCCCCTCTCCCCCCTGTATCATAGAGGCGCTTCGCCAAGCCGCAGATCTCGGCGTGTTTGGTTATTTTTCTCCCCCGTCTTCCTATCAGGAGGCCTTTATAAATTGGGAACGAACCAGACATGACGTCACGGTAGAGCGGGATTGGCTGCGGTTTACTCCCGGTGTGGTCACCGGCATTTATTGGGCCATCAGTGCCTTGACGGCTCCCGGTGATACAGTGGCCATCCTGACCCCCTGCTATTATCCCTTTATGGACGCAGTCACGGATACCGGCCGCCGATTGATCTGCAGTGACCTGGTCCACACCGAACAGGGTTATACCGTGGATCTTGCGGACTTTGAGCATAAAGTTCAAACCCAGCAGGTAAAGATGCTGCTGCTTTGTTCTCCCCACAATCCCGTGGGCCACGTTTGGAAAGAACCCGAACTTCTGGGGCTGCTGGAGATCTGTGCCCGCTATCACGTTCTGGTGATCAGCGATGAGATTCACCAGGACATCGTGTTCAACGGCTGCACGCACCTGTCCTCTCTGAGATACCCGCGCTATTTCGACCGGGTCATCACCCTGACCTCCGCTTCCAAAACCTTTAACATCGCCGGACTGCAAAATTCCTTTGCTGTGATCCCGAATGAGGCTCTCCGAACCCGCTTTGATGCATATGTGAAGACGCTCCGTGTGAAAAAGGGCGTTTCTATGGGCTATCTCGCCACAGAGGCCGGTTTTACAGGCGGTGCTGCATGGCTGGATGAGGTGCTGGACTATCTTCAGGGCAACTACGACCTGCTGAAGAAGGAACTGACGGACGCTCTTCCCGGCATCCACATCGACCCGCTGGAGAGTACTTATATGATCTGGGTGGATCTGTCTGCCTATGTGGCGGCGGACCAGTTGGTGCAGGTGGTCCAGGACCAGGCCAAATTGGCGATAGACTTTGGCTTCTGGTTCTGGCCAAAGGACCAGTTGCCCTCCGATTCGCATATCCGCATCAACATTTCCACCTCCCGAGCCAATATAAAGTTGGCCACAGAGCGCCTCATTGCCGCCATCCAGGGACAGTCCGGCAAGTAATACCAGGAACATCATTCGTTACAGAATCTCTTTTCCGATAGAAGTTTCTAAGTCGATCCGTATCGGCATAATCGGCTCATATACAAAAGACCTGCTTACAGTTGCGTTCATCCGCCAACTGTAGCAGGTCTTTTGCTGTATGTGCAAATCCGGAAACTGGTATGGTATGGGAGGTACGCCTATCAAGATTGCAGCATTGTTTTGACTCTCCCCTTTGATTTACCGCCCCATTTTTGCAAGCGATCTGCAGAATTTATGGTATCCAGTTAAAAAGGAAGCAAAGATGAACGAAAACTTTCATGAATCTGACCGATATCAGCGCAATTTTCAGCTCGCTTCAAAGCAACTCGTACAAATGTTATAAAAGAGTCTTTACAAACGATATCCAACTTGCTATGATAGGTCCTGCTCAAAAAAGCCATATCTTCCAATCCCGATTTTCTCATATACTTGATGCGATTTCTGTATCATCTATCAATCCCAGTTTCTGGTGGCCAATCACATAGGCCACCTTTTATTCTTGCAACGAAAACACAATTATGAAAAGGAATCTTATTTATGGAACTAATTGTCTCTTTAGCTATTTTTGCCGTCGTTATGATCCTTATTATGAGCGAAAAGATAAACCGGACCATTGCCGCACTTACCGGTGCAAGCGCTATTTTACTTTTACGGATTATGACGTTCGATCAGGCGCTTAGTTATATTGACTTCAATACATTAGGCGTGCTGGTCGGCATGATGATCATCGTCGGCATCGTAAAAAACACAGGTGCTTTTGAGTATCTTGCAATTTTTGCTTCCAAACAAGCAAAAGGGGACCCCTGGAAAATCATCCTCAGCCTGAGTATCATAACCGCTTTGGTGTCCGGAATTCTGGACAATGTAACAACCGTTTTGCTGATTGTACCCATGACATTTGTCATAACGGACACGTTGGAACTGGATCCGATTCCTTTTTTGATCCCAGAAATTATTTCATCCAATCTGGGCGGCACTGCGACATTGATTGGTGATCCACCCAATATCATGATCGGAAGTGCGACCGGGCTGGGATTCACGGATTTTCTCTTGAATTTAGGTCCCATTGTTGTTATTATTTTTATCACCATATTTTTCATCTTAAAGTTGGTATTTCGAAAGCAGCTTGTGGTTGCAGAAGATAAAAAGCTGGAGATTATGAGCTTTGATGAGAAAAAAGCAATTAAGGATCCCACACTGCTGAAAAAATCGCTGGTTGTGCTGGGGCTTGTCATTCTGGGCTTCTTCTTCCACGAACAGTTGAACTACCCTTCCGCTTTGGTTGCCCTGGCCGGTGCGGCGCTTCTTTTGCTGCTCAGCGGAGAGAGCGTGGATGAAGTATTCTTAAATGTAGAATGGCCGACCTTATTTTTCTTTGGAGGTCTGTTTATTTTAGTCGGTACGCTGGAAGAAGTCGGATTTATTAACGATATGGCCAGCGCCATTGTCCACTTGACCAAGGGCAATCTGCTCTTAACCGGAATTATCATCATTTGGTTTTCTGCCCTGGCTTCCTCGGTTTTGGATAACATCCCATTTGTCGCAACGCTGATTCCCCTGATTAAAGCGATGGGGGCTCAGGGTGGCATAGACATCACCCCGCTCTGGTGGGCAGTTTCTCTTGGTGCCTGCCTCGGGGGGAACGGCACGTTGGTGGGTGCTTCCGCCAATGTAATCGTGGCCGGGCTGGCAGAAAAACGCGGCTATAAGCTGACGTACTCCCAGTATTTTAAATACGGCTTTCCTTTGATGATTTTATCAATTTTGTTATCAACGATCTATCTTATTTTGTTTTATCTGTTATAATAAAGACAGGGGGTGTAGACTATGAATCATATGTCTGCCAATCAGGAAGAAATCGACATGAAGTTAACACAAATGGGTGGAACCGTCACAAGTTTACATGGAATTATCAGTTTTATTCGTTTTAATGTGAATCAGACAGAGCTCACTTATGTGTATAACATCAATGCAAAGAATCAGTATTTTCTGCAGATGGTGAAACCGTACCCTGCCGGTGCCGGGGTTTTTTTTAAGCCGAAAGAAATTATTCAATATATTAAGAATGATATCAAACAGTTTAAAAATGCAAGCAACAGCAACGTATTTAGTGAATTTGTCGCAGTCAACCAATCTCTTTATGAATCCATCCAGAATATCAAGGATGTGTTTATGACATACAATGTTCCAAGAGATAACATGCAGCAGATCAAAGAGAAAGTGGATGAGATTTCCCAATTACTCAATGAGGTTAAGCATACCAGCACCCCCCTTTCATAGAGGAACGTATCTTCAAGGTCAGATTGCCCTTACTTGCTTACACACAAAACCATTTTTCGACGGCACCAATGGTCCAGGGCCAAACCAGACTCAATATTGTCTTTTTCCCTTTTCCGTGCCAACACGACGTTAATCCTACCATTGCCGCAGAACGCGCCCGTCTCCAGGGATGATCCCCCGGAGACGGGCGCGTTTGTCAAATAAAACAAGTCCGTGTTTAAAGTAGACTAGGTTTAAGGTCAATCCCGGGAGAAGTCAATGGGCATCATGGTGTTGTAAGAATAGCGATAGGCAAATCCTGCAAAAATATCATACTCCTGCAGGCTGATTTTTTTATTCCATAACGTCAGCCAAGCCGTAGGCGAAACGCAGCGCCGCAGGTTTGCCTTTTTGCTCCGCAAAGGCCTCCTCGTAGCGCTGATCGCGCACAGGGATCTCAGCGCGAGGTATTAGACAGCCCCATTACTTTTTAAAAGCAATGGGGCTGCATAGGATGGGCAGCAGCTCTAATTCCGTAGTGCTACTTTTCCTTAAGATACAATGCGTATGGCTCGACCCAATAATGGACTTCATCGCTTGACGTGCTGAACGAAAAATCCACATAATCCAGGACCAATAATGCATCGAAGGAAGGCGTTTCAAATGAAATACTCATGTCGTCCAGATCACCAACAAGTTCACGATAAATCCCCACCCCATATTGGGATGTTAATTCATTAAAATAATGATCCAAACTTTGTTCCACAACAACCTGATCATTTAAAACAATGCGAATCTCGGGCGCTTTTGTTTCCGTCTCAACATTCCAATCAATTATATATTCACCGTTTTTTCCGGTAAAGCTCATAGAAGACGGATCTTTCCTATCATTTTGAGTCCTGACAACCCAATCGTAGTCATCGATTGGAATTGCTGTCGTACCAAGGGACATGTGGATGCCCTTGTAGTCCGTGACCGGATTTTCATAATCGTCTTGTTTCGGCCAGACCTGTTCAAACCCGAATACCGCTTCAAAGGAGTTCCGATTGATGACATCCGGGTCAAACCACACCGGCAGTTTTGCTTCCCGCCTGTCAAGAAGAAACTCAACTGCGTCGGTAATTGCGATTCTGACCGGCTCCTCAGGCGTTGTTTTGGCCGGTGACAGCGTATTGTCGTTTAGCATGCCTTGGCTGACTAAAAGTGTTTCAAGGCGGTTGATCTGGGCGCTTACGGGCAGTGCCTGATAGCCGATTACCGGCAGAATTGATATTATCGCTAACATACAGGCTGTGAGCGCAATCCAGGCGTGTGCTCGTATTTTTTTTGTTAGGATTAGAATGGAGCCGGTAAATGCAAGGATCCAGATCAGAATGAAAATATACTCTGTCGTCTTCAGGCCTGTGTCCAAAAACTGAGAGATGACGGCCCATGCTTCAAAGATCAGAATCACGAAGGAGGCGAATGGATAAACGATTCGGTATACCTTTGCCAAGCTTGCTTCATTGCGTATTGTCATGGCATGTAACCACAATCCGCCGATTGTGTATGCGGATGCAATGGAATACAGTTGTATGAATCGTACATCCATGCCGGTCAGGACGGTCCGAACAGTCCAAATCAATAGGACAAATGTCAAAGTCAAAACAATCGGGATCATAATATAGGAAAACAGGACCTCAATGAAGCGTGGCTGCAGTTGCGCTTGGTTACGTTTTGGATCGGCAACGCCTTTTGTAAAGTCCGGAAAATACCCGACAAAAAGTGTATAGCCGATCAGGCCGGATAGTGTTCCGAGATACATATAAACTTTCTGGCTCATATTATTGTAGATCAGATACTCAACCGCGCTTGCAACGCCGGAAGCGCCCGCAAAAATGATGACACCATAGATGAGAGAAATAAAGAAGGCTTTTTCGGTCATAAACAAGGCCAGATCAAACTCCATGCGGCTCTCTTGAACACTTGCAAATAGAATAAACAGAATCAAACTGACAAAAATCAGTACGGAAATACGAATCCGAGCTATATTTGTGATTGTGGCATATTGGTATTCGGCGGTGTTGCTTCGGGCAAACAGGAAGAGAAGTGCAAAAGAGGCAGTGGTAACGAGGATGCCGAACAAATTCGCCAGCACAAACGCTTTTTTGCTGTCAAAGCGGCTGGATGCAAACAAAATCGCAGTTAAGCTGACAATGGCGCCTAATGCCAGTGACCAGTGCAGGCAATTGAACAAGAACTGATAGGGCCTCTGCTGCTGCCAATCAAGTTGTATTCTTATCATCGTTACAATTGAGAAGGCCACCGCACAGCCGATCGAGGCCGGATATCGTTTCAATGCCATGAATGAGCCCTTGAACACTCGTATGACGGACTGGAATATCGTACCCATATGAACTCCTCCAATCAAGACTATTCGCAACAGGGACATGGCTTTTTTTCGTAAAAATGTTACACCTGGACAGATATTTGTTTGTATTATCATTATAACACAATGATGATGATATACAACTAGTCTGCCCATAACTCGACCCGTTCACTAAGAGTTTGGACTTCTCTTCGAAACCTGATTCAAAAAAGTGCTGGAAATCTATGCGCCATGCTCTGCAGTCTTTTCCGATGAGATCGTCCCATGCTTCAAGTATGTGTATCAACCGTATATCAAAAACGGAAAAAGAACCCGCAAGACCTTTGTGTTTAAGGACTTGCGGGTTTTATGCAGTTATTCCCACACGAGGGCAGATATCTGGTTTTCACGATCTATTGTGGCGAGCAAATGCGATCTATTGATCCAATTTTTAGAAGTCAATCTGTGGTCACGCGCTCTGTGGCCGTTATGACGTTCTGATTGTTTCACTTCTTGGTTGTACTGGAATTCCATATCAGGGCGTTAAACTTTCTATTACCATGGCATTCCTTCAATGCCGCACATTTTTGGGCCTATACCATATGATAAGTCAGGGAACCGTTTGCGTCCCCCCATCTTAATGCACGGAAGGAGCCACCGGTGATATGATTGTACAAGTAGATCATGTCGACCTGACATACCAAGCGCCGGATGGGGAAATCGATGCCCTGCGCGGCATCAACTTTGGAATTTCTGACGGAGAATTTGTCAGTATTGTGGGGCCGTCAGGATGCGGCAAATCCACTTTACTGTCAGTCATTGCCGGGCTTGAGCCAACCGCGGCGGGTACGGTATATGTAGATGGTGATCCAGTTACAGCACCATCTCCCAAGATTGGCTATATGCCACAGAAAGACCAGCTGTTTCCATGGAGAACCATCTGGGGAAATGTTACCCTGGGGCTTGAGTTACAGCACCAAAATACATCAGAACGTCAAGAACATGTCCGCGAGCTGTTGGAGCGTTACGGACTGGCCGAATTCATTCATAAAACACCATCTCAGCTGTCTGGCGGTATGCGTCAGCGGTGTGCACTCATCCGGACTCTGGCAACAGACCCAAAAATATTACTGCTGGATGAACCATTTTCAGCCTTGGATTACCAAACAAGACTGTCTGTATCCGCCAATATCTATGCAATTATTCGTCAAGAACATAAAACAGCGTTACTGGTCACCCACGATATCTCGGAAAGCATCAGTCTTTCTGACCGGATTATTGTTTTAAGCAAACGACCAGCTGCTGTAAAAGCCATACACAGCATTGAAGAACTCACGGATATTCCACCGATGCAGCGACGAGACCATCCAGCATTCCGAACGTATTTTAATACTATCTGGAAGGAGTTGGATGTCAATGTCTGAACCTGCCGTTTCTCTACAGCGAAGCGCGTACTTAAAGAAAAGAAAACAGACGAAAACTGCCATTATCACACTGCGTATCGGTATATTAGTGGTGCTCTTTGTCGGCTGGGAACTTGCCGCACGGCTGGGCGCCATTGATGCTTTTATTGTCAGCAGCCCATCAAGAATGTGGAATACCTTTCTAAATCTATACCGATCTGGTGATCTGTGGCTTCATGTGAGTACCTCTGTTATGGAAACCGTGGTTGGTTTTTTACTTGGTACGCTAACCGGTACTGTCATTGCTGTTTTGCTGTGGTGGAGTGAATTCCTATCCCGAGTACTAGACCCTTATCTTGTTGTACTAAATGCCCTGCCAAAAACGGCACTGGGCCCAATCTTTATTGTTTGGATTGGGGCTGGTCCATCCTCTATTATTGCCATGACGCTGGCCATTTCCCTGATTGTTACGATTCTTGATATGCATAACGGCTTTTTGGATACTGATCCGGAAAAAATCCGTTTAATGCGTACGTTACGCGCCAGCCGGAAGCAGATTTTATTAAAGCTGGTGCTACCGGCTAATTTTACCACTATGATAAATGCCTTAAAGGTAAACGTTGGTCTGTCGTGGGTTGGTGTAATCATGGGCGAATTTTTGGTTTCCAAGGCAGGCCTCGGTTACCTGATCGTCTATGGTTCTCAGGTCTTTAAGATGGACCTGGTTATGACAACGGTCCTGATTCTGGCTGCAGCGGCTGCGCTGATGTACCAGTGCATCCTGTGGCTTGAAAAAGCAATGAAAAAGTATATGGGAGTGACAGTATGAAAAAATTAATTGCGCTGGTTCTAAGTGTTACACTGCTGGCAACCCTGTTCACGGGCTGCAGCAAGAAAGAAGAGCTGACGAAGGTACGTCTGAATGAAGTAACCCATTCCGTATTCTATGCCCCTATGTATGCAGCACTAAATCTCGGCTTCTTTGCCGAGGAAGGCCTGAATGTTGAGTTGACCAACGGCGGCGGTGCCGATAAGGTAATGACCGCAGTTTTGGCCGGGCAGGCCGATATCGGATTGGCCGGTCCAGAGGCTTGCATCTATGTATTTCATGAGGGCCGTGAGGACTATCCAGTCGTATTCGCTCAGCTTACCAAACGTGACGGTTCCTTCCTGGTTGGCCGCACGGACGAAGATTTCAAGTGGGAAAACCTGAAGGATAAAACCATCATTGGCGGACGCAAGGGCGGCGTTCCCGAAATGACACTGGAGTACGTCATGCGTCAAAACGGCGTCGTTCCCAATGAGGATGCTGTGGTGGATACCTCCGTACAATTTAACATGATGGCCGGCGCCTTTACCGGCGGCAACGGTGATTATGTTACCCTGTTTGAACCGACTGCCACCCAAGTAGAGCTGGAAGGCAAAGGTTATATACTTACCTCCATTGGTCAGGAAAGCGGAGAAATTCCCTACACAGCCTTCTTTGCTTCTCAAAGTTACATGAAAAATAACCCTTCCGTTGTGCAAAGTTTTGCAAATGCTGTTGCCAAAGGTCAGAAATGGGTGCAGGAACACACCGCACAGGAGATTGCGGAAGCTGTCGCGGATCAGTTCCCTGACACCAAAATTGACGTATTGACCCTGGTCGCCCAGCGCTATAAGGATATCGATGCCTGGAACGAAACCCCTGCTATGAAACAGGAATCGTTGGAGCGTTTGGAAACGGTGATGGAAACTGCCGGTGAGCTGGATCAGCGCGTTGACTTTGATAAGCTGGTAGACAACAGCTTTGCCGAAAAAGCGATTCAGTCATCATAACGGGTTATCCCGAATTTTATGTTACCTCAAGCCCGATTTTCCTCGGCGGCAGCGGACTCACCCGCTGCCGCCTTTTCATCAAATAACAGGGCGGAGCGCAGCTGGTAGATAATGCTGTTCCGGATTTATCTTCGAGGAAATACAGGAGACCGTCCAAAATTTCATACAAACCTCGAACTAAGATTTACATGAAATTTCGGACGGTCTCGGCACACCCGGGGAAAAGAAACCCATGGTTCAACCTTCTTAATAAGATGGTATAAGTTCTCTTCCAATAACTTTTCCCTGTATTTGCTTTATCTTTTCCGCGTCTATAATCGAGCGGATCACGTTATTGACATAACTATCCTTTTTGACCACGATCACGGCCTCTTGAGCGGACGCCATCGCGCTAACCAAACTCTCATCCGTGGGTATAAAAACACAATTTTCCAACCCGGTATCTTCTATCTTATTAAATGACCATATTGTGGCATCAATCTCTCTGTTCTTCAGCTTGGTAAATATCTCCGTATACTTCAGTTTTATAAATTCAACTTTGTGGCCCTTTCCAATAATCTGATTTAAATAGACATGATCAAAGGAATCCTCGTCTATGCCGATCTTCATATGATCCACTATTTCCTTGTGATTTTTGTCACTGAAGATAATTCCGCTTCTGCCAACGTATGAGTTTACACCAAACTTGAATACGATTTCCAACTGCGGATACTTCTTCAAGGCAATGTTGGCAGCCATATCAGAGCAGATGACAAAATCAACATTCCCATTCAGTAGTCTGCTAATTCGAACCATGCTGCCACGTATATATGACATTTTGAGCAACAACTCATAGCGTTCAAAATTGCGATATAACCCGGTCGCCAGTCCCTCTAAAATATGGGAATACGGAAGCGGCATAGCCCCCAATATCCATGGGGTGCTGTTGCATTTGAATAATTTTACATAATTGATTTTGTCAATCACAGTGCCCTGGTGACCATGGGAGGTAAGGTTCACATGCCCGTTTTCTTCAAAGTACCTAAGAGCGGATTGAATCGTGCCGATTCCAGCATTCAAGTTTTTGCTGAGTTTCTGATTGCTGGGCAGCCGGTCTCCTTCTTTCATCTTTAGAAACATCTTTGCAAGTTGGATGGTTACTTCTCCTTGCTTAGACAAAAATTGCTGGTCATACATAACTTTTTTACTCCGAATCAACACAAAAATCTGCTGGCAATTGTAAGGGTCTGCCAATATGTTATATAGGATTTTAAACTATTTATTTTGCTTTGTCAATTAACTCCACTTTTGGGTGGCATTCCAAGAGAGGCACCGTGTCCGCCCGCAGCGCGATAAAAAAAGAGCGGTCGGTTTTTCACCGAACCGCTCTTTTACAGCTCCCTTTTTCATTTGGCAGCGTCTTATCCGAACCGTACGCCGTCATCCCCAATGCTTTAACGAAACGGCACTCAGCTTTTCGTATACGTTCGCGTCTTTCCATGCGGTAAACGCATCCTTGAACACGCCAAAGCAGTCTGTATAGATCTCGTGATTCCTCATGATGGGTTCCACCTTGCCGGTGGTGTGAACCATGTTCTCAACGCCCTCGCTCAGGCTGCCGAATATGCCCGCACCCGTGGCTCCCAGAACCGCCGCGCCTACCAGCCCGCAGTCGGAGATCTTCAGCGTCTCTACGGGATAGCCATACACATCGGCCTGAATCTGTCTCCAAAGCGGCGACTTTGCTCCACCGCCGGAAAGGCGGATGGAATCAAAAGGCTTGCCCATAACTCGGGTCATTGCCTCCACGATGAAGCGAAGCTCGTAAGCCACGCCCTCCATCACCGCGCGTGCCATCATGGGGCGATCGTGAATATATGTGAGGCCGATCGCTCCTCCACGGGCGAGATCGCAATAATGAGGCGTCATCTGACCTGCAAAAAATGGCATGAACATGAAGCCCTTACAGCCGACAGGAGCTTTTTCGGCCTCCATGTCGATGATCTCATAGACATCCTTCCCCATGGCGGTGGCGACGGACATCTCGGCCGAGCCAAAGGTATCGCGAAACCAGCGCAGAGCCGCACCGGAACAGCAGGCGTCGCCCTCCATATCCCACTTTCCGGGGTTGGCGTGGCCGGAGAATAGGACCTCGCGTTTGGGATCCTTATATGCCTTGTCTACGGCCGCGACCATTACGGAAGAAGTGCCTATCGTAATCTCGGCCAGTCCTTCCTTTATGACGCCGGCGCCTATAGCCGCGCATTGCTGATCCCCTCCGCCTACGCAGATGGGCATTCCCTCGGCAAAGCCCGTGTCTTTGGCAGCCTTTTTGCTGATCACTCCGACCTGGCGTGCCGATTCCTTGATAGGAGGCAGCTTGTCACGACTCACGTTGATGGCGCTGAGCAGTTCATCCGACCAGTCGAGGGTTTCCACGTTCATCATTCCATTGAGTGCCATAGAGGAAGGATCCGTGAAGACTTCTTCGGAACCCATCTGATGCAGCAGCCACTCCTGGCCGTTCACAAATAAATAAGCCTTGTTGTAAAGCTCAGGCTGGTGATCGCGAATCCATTTAAATTTGGCGTAGGACCAGATCGATGTGATTGGAACACCGGAAATGTCGTAATACCGCTCAGGGCCGATGTGTTCCGTCACCCATTTAATCTCCTGCAGCGCACGCCCGTCGCTCCACACGATGGAGTCGTGCAGGGGATTCCAGTTTTTGTCCACGGCGAAGAAGGTCCCGCGCTGGCTGGAAATGGCGGCTGAACCGATCTCTTTCGGGTCGATCCCCGTCTTTGCAATAACCTCCCTCGAACAATCGCACAGCGCCTTCCACAAAAGCCAGGGATCCTGCTCGACCCACCCTACGTTTGGATAGGTACAAGCGTATTCCCTGTACGCGCTTCCCACGGGAGTCCCATCAAGGGTAAATATAGTAATCTTAGTACCGGTCGTTCCAGCGTCAATACCTGCGATATACCTTGCCACAATGATACCTCCGTTTATGTTTAGTCAGTCGTCAACTGCCCGGAGCAAAGACTTTTTTGAGGGCCAAGGGGTCAGCGTTCAAACTGTTTAAGGAAGGCAAGCCCCTTTTTGCAAGCCGTTTCACTGTCTGGAACAGGGTTGTATTCGTGTGAAGCTATCCCGTTTGGAGCGTATCCCACGTCATATAGCGCGTCATAGATCTCCTTGAAGTTCATTCGGCTGTGGCCCGGATAACAACGGTCATTATCCGTAAAATGAAAATGCCCCAGCCTTTTCCCGCACTTGAGTATATTTTTATAGAAGCCGTCGTCCTCAATGTTCATATGGAATACGTCCAGATGTATCGTTACCCTGTCGGACTTGAAGCGGTTTACAAACTCCAGCGTCTCGTCCGTTGACCATAAAAAGGACGACTGAAAACGGTTTATGGCTTCGATGGTCAAATCCACGCCGGTGCGCTCCGCAGTATCCACTATGGGAAGAAGTGCTTCGTACAGAATATCTTTTTGCTGCTCGCGCATCTGCGGATCGGGAAGCGGCCCCTTCATCAGTCCGAACATGATTGCCTTTGCCCCGCACACTTGTCCGGCGTAAAAAAAGCTGCTCAGCACCTTCTCGGCGTCTTTTCGAGCTGCCAGATCCGGATTCGTCATGTAATGGCCGTCAGCATAGCAAGCCATACCGGTTCCAATGGTGGTGATACGCAGGCCTCGCTTGGCAGCCTCGTCGGCCAGCCGGCAGGGGTCCTCGGCGGCGGGATTGCGCATGTGAATCTCGACACCGTCAAACCCCAGCCTTGCGGCAGTATCCATACAAGTCAGCAGCTCTCCCTGAATGGGGGCCGGATAATTCAGTTTTACCTGGTCGGTAATTCCCACAGTATGGATCATAAAGCGATCAGCTCCTACAATAGAATTGCGGAAACGGACACGGCAGCCGGCTGTGTCCGTTCCGCTCACAAGAACGATAGCCGAATCTTATAGCATGATTATAGCCGATGATAAGAGAATATGGTATGGATCGGATAAAAAGCATTTGTCGCGAAGTTTATCCGATTTTTCCTATATCCGGTGATTGTCGCTTAACACATTCAAACTGCAAGGCATCCGAATGAAGACATTCCCTATTTTACCTCTGCAGCAGGATGGTTCGCCGCGTACTGCTTCTCATACCAGGTGCGGCAGCAGATTGTAATAAATCCGAGAAACAGTCCGAGGAATGAGTAAATTGCAATAATAATTGAAACATTCAGTAAACTTGCTCCCGGCATATAGGTCATCAATCCGAAAAACATGCCCGCGGAAATGAACATGGGCGGCAGAAGATTGAATGCCGGCACCCGCTCAAGGCTTAGGAAGACAAGACAGCCCAGCAGCAGCGACATGGGCGAGGCAAATTTGCCGAGTAACGCCGATGTGTTCTGCGTGAATAGAATCATTGAGATGGCGGCGACAATCCCCGTAAGATAGTTTGTATATGATTTAATGCCGCCTTTCACATTGCAGCCCGCAAAGAAGTAAACCGCCCATGCCTGAAACGAAATGAATGCGAACCCGAAATTGTTGGCCGGAGCGAGCACTTGTGAAAACGATTGGTCAAATAGTCCGAGTATAAACGCCAGCACACCAATAAAGAAAGGAATCAGAATAAATTTACGGAATGGCATAATAAAGGCCTCCTCAAATTTGATTTCTCAGTTTATTCAGGGACGAAAATGCATCGCACATGGTTTCTTTCAGCAGCGTTTGTTGTATTGCGAATACGGTTTGATAGAGCTTGGTATTCGATGGGTTGGGCGTATAGGTATCCTTGGCTTCAATCCATTGCGAAACGGACTCTTTCAGATCCTGAATATCGCCCACTGCATAAGCTGCAAGCGCAATATTCGACATAACGGCGCCTTCCTTCCGGTTCAGCGTAAGCACCTGAGCATTCAAAACATCCGATTTGATCTGATTCCAAAGATGGCTCTTACTGCCGCCTTCTGTTATGATGATTTTATCCACATGGATTCCATTATCGCGCAAACTGTTGGTGAGGGATAAGTACTCATATGCAATTGATTCAAGAACGGCCCGCCACAACTCGCCTCTTTCGGTTGAAGAAGTCATATTGAGGAAACATCCGCTTGCGCCTTCAAGCGCACCGGTTCCGCCTTGAAGGTACGGGAAGAACAGCGTTCCGTTGGAACCTGCGGGCACTTTTTCCGCCAGTGCCTGTATCTCATCATAAAATGTATTGTCATCAACCCGGTCACAAATATTATCCCGGAACCACCGCAACGATAAACCTCCTGTGCGTATATAGCCCCAATAGAAGTACGTGTCCGGCAATGTCCCGATTGAAAACAGAAGGTCCGAATTGCTGCTGAGATTTTTGTTGATCCCATCCACCATGATTGTGAACATCGCGGCAGTCCCGGCAACATCCGCCGCCATGCCCGCTTCGACAAGACCGCAGCCCAGATTGGACTGCATGGTGTCGCCTGCGCCAGCAACAATCGGAATTCCCACAGGAAGGCCGGTCAAGCCGGCTTCCTCCTCGCAGAGCGTCCCTACAATGTCCCATGGCTTTACGATTTTCGGAAGGAGATTCATTGGTATTTCAAGGTTTTTCATCTGAGCTTCGGACCATGTTTTTTGTACCGCGTCATAACCGATGAGCCACCCGGACAGTGTTGCCCAATCAATAAAAGCGTCCTCCGCGTTCAAATTTGCAAGACGGGATAGCACGTAAGGACCATTGTTCAAGATTTTGGCACCGCGCTTCTGAAATT
>JBFWME010000024.1:0-34965 GCA_050251755.1 Lawsonibacter sp.
CATCTCGTTCTGAGATACCTTGGGCGTTTCCTTTGGGGTGAAGTTTGCGTTTTGCCTCGGCCTCGTAGCACTACCGGTTTGCTCACAGTTTGTCACCCAAGGAGCGCTTTGCTCACCACAAGATGTACGATCTGTGGCATTCAGCCACCAGTGAGATAATGATTGATGACCTGCGGATAATCTGATTTATACTCAGCAAAGGAGGGAGCGTTTCAATAAAAGAGTTGCCCATATCAGAAGGGCTCTATGCCTGTTAGTGCGCTGCGGTTACCGGAGCGCGTAAAGTAAGGAAGGCACCTGATCACCGTGAAGTATGTTTCCGTGGCCATGGCTGCTGGTAATCACGCCAAAGCGCGCCTGCCGTTGCTGCGTCCGCGGAAAGTAGTTGACAAGGCCAAATTTCTTGCCCCGATTTACAGAGCGGGTACCAGATCAAAAAGTTGTCATCATGTTTATTTCCGTCAAAAAAGTGTTTCTTCCGGCATCTGTCTGTACGAATTGTCCCAGTATTGTATCATTCGAATAAAAAAGAACGGGTCCGCAAATCCAACTGGGTTTGCGGACCCGTTCTGGTGAAGCAAGAAACGATATTAGGCAGGGACCGTTTTCCGCCCCGGAAGCTAAGAGAGAGGTTATTTGTTACTGTTGCGATAATAGTTGATCAAGCAACCATCCGTGATGATCCGACGTTCCGCCTCGGTTAGCGTGCCAGTGGAAACGAGGAACTCTTTCACCGAACCATCGGTCTTGACAACATAGGCAGGGAACGATACCTTGTTCTCTAGTATTGCGGCGCGGATTCTGGGAATGAACAGGAAGTCACCCAGTTCAAAAATTTCCGGATTTTCGACCAAAAAGGGCGTCATACCCCAGTTAATGCAGTTGGAGCGATACCGTTTGGTGGCGTATTGTTTCGCAAAATTAGCGGAAGCGCCCATCACGCGCTGGCAGGAGGCGGCCTGCTCTCGGGCTGAGCCATCGCCGGGCATATTGGCAAAAATGGTGGAACCAATGTCGGTGTTTTCGGGGTCACAGGGAACACCGGCTTTTTTCAGAGAGGCGTAGACTGCCTGAATTTCCTCGGTCAGTCCTTTGCCGGCACGGCGGTCCTGCTCGGCTTGACGCATTTCTTTGCTGCGTCCTACGTATTGGGGATCGCGGCGGAACAGCGCGAATTCGCTGAGCCGCTCTGGATTGGAACGGTAGCTGGAAGTTTCGCCGGAGGGAATCAGTTCGTCGGTGGTCGTGACCGGATCTGTGATGTAGGAGCAGACCTTGACTAGCAGGTCGTCGGTCAATGCGGGCATTTCTGGCCAATCCTTGATGTTGGGACCAAACTTCAGGTCTGAAGCGGGTTCGGGCTTGCCCCAACCATTATAAACGCGCTTTTCATAGATGCCGCCATCGTAGTGGTATTCGGGATTGGTATAGTTCACATCCAGATCGCTGGCAGCGGTTAGGCGTCCGCCGTTGGCCGCAGTGGCTGCGATGGAACGGGCGTCCATCAGTGCTACAGAGCTCATCTGCCCCTCACCTGGTTTGGAACCTTCGCGATTGGGGAAATTTCGGGTAGTATGGCGGATGGAAAATTCGTTGTTGGCGGGGCAGTCGCCTGCACCAAAACAGGGACCGCAGAAACACTCGCGCATGATGGCGCCGGCAGTGACCAGGTCGGCCATGCGCCCGTTTTTCACCAACTCAGAGTAGGCGGGCATACTGCCGGGATAAATGCTTAGAGTGAAGGTGCCGTTGCCACAACTTTTGCCACGCAAAATGTCAGCAGCGGCGCAGATGCTATCGAAGGTTCCGCCGGAGCAACCGGCGATCTCACCCTGATCCACCCAGATACTACCGTCATGCCACTTACTTATCAAATCCATGGAAGCACCTTTGATTTGCTTGTTTGCGTCTGCCTCTACCTCGTGCAGAATATCGGCGGCATTGGCCTGTAACTCGTGAATGGTAAAAACGTTAGAGGGATGCATGGGCATGGCGATGGTGCACTCCACGGTGGATAGATCCACAAATACGCAACCGTCATAATAGGCTACATCCGCAGGTGAAATTACTCTGTAATCGTTGGGGCGTCCATGCTTCACATAGTAGTCCTGCGTCTTCTCGTCCGTAATCCAGATGGAGCTCCAGCAGGTAGTTTCGGTGGTCATGACATCGACGGCGTTGCGGTACTCGATGGGCAGGTCGGCAATGCCGGGGCCCACGAATTCCATGACTTTGTTTTTTACATAGCCGTTCTTGTACACAGCGCCGACAATAGATAGCGCCACGTCGTGTGGGCCAACACCAGATCTGGGGGTGCCGGTCAGATAGATGGCAATCACACCAGGACAAGCAAAATCGTAGGTGCGGCCAACCAACTGTTTGGCCAGTTCGCCGCCGCCCTCGCCCACAGCCATGGTTCCCAGAGCACCATAGCGGGTATGGGAATCGGAGCCCAGAATCATCTTACCGCAAGCTGTCATGGTTTCGCGGTTATAGCTGTGAATGTTAGCCATATTGGTTGGCACGTAAATGCCGCCGTATTTGTGGCAGGCGGACAGAGCAAACTTGTGGTCATCCTCGTTGATGGTGCCGCCAACGGCGCATAGGCTGTTATGGCAGTTTGTGAGTACGTAAGGCATGGGGAACTCGGTCATGCCGGAGGCGCGAGCGGTCTGAATAATGCCAACATAAGTAATATCGTGGCTGGTCATGCTGTCGAACTTCAAGCGCAGGGTATCCATATTGTCGACAGTGTTGTGTTCCTTTAGAATTCCATAGGCCATGGTTCCTTTGGCAGCCTCAGTCTGATTGACCGCATGGCCAGACTTTTGACGAGTCTCGGCCTCAGTTTCACACAGCTCGACGCCGTTCACCAGATATACGCCATTGTCATAAAGTTTGATCATATAGGTTCCTCCGTACTGTTTTAAGAGAGATTAATTTTTGACATAAATAGTACCATCCATGATGCGGCGGGCAGTGCGTTGCACGGCTACGCCGCTGATCTGAATAGTATTAACGTCGCGTTTGGCGGGATCATCCATGTAGGGAAACATGGTCATCACGCCGCTGGGATGGCCAATACGTACGGCATGTTTCCCGGCTGTGGGGGCGCCCAGCTCTTCATATAACAGCGTGCCTGGAATGGCGCGTGCTACCGCAATGGCAGAGGCACTGGTCAACGGACAGGCCTTATGGCACTTAAACACGGAAATAACACGGGCGCAAATATCCATTTCACAGGCCTGCACATTCTTACCTGCAATATCAACGTAGTTTGCCGGTTTGGTGAAGAAGCCGACCTTGGGTACAGCAGGGCTGTTGTTTGTCGCATCATTCAGATCTGCGGCAAAACCCATTCTGACGCAAGCGGAACCACGAATGGCCTCCAGTATGGCAGAGATCGTCTTGTTTTGATCCACTTCCGTCGGCATCTCGGTGCCTACAGCTCCAATATCTTCGGCACGCACCAGAACAATCGGGTTGGAGACATCCAGAATGGTAGCTCGGATTTTCCCAAAACCGGAAATCTCAAACGTATCCTGCACATTGCCGGTGGGGAAAAGCTTGCCGGTTTTGCTACCCGCAGGATCTAGAAAGTTTACCTTCAGTTCACCGGCGGTGCCATCCACGCCGGCAATGGCGCACTGGCCGTCATTGTTGAACTGACCATTCTTGATTGGAACCTCCACGTCGATATATTTATTGGTATTCAGGTTGAACATATGAACGATAGTAGTCGGTTCCGCAAGATGGTTCACCAGCCCCATCTCTATAGCAAAGGGCGCTGTGGCTGAAGTCATGTTGCCGCAGTTGGATTTGTAGTCGATCTTGCTCTGGCCAACGATGCTCTGGCCGACAATATAATCCACATCGACACCGGGACGCTCGCTTTTCCGAACCACAACGATTTTGTTATTGGAGGACACGCAACCGCCTACGCCGTCAATCTGCTTTGGATCGGGGCTGCCCATACATTGCACGAAAATATCGTCCCATTCTTTTCGAACGGGTAAATCCTGTTCCAGAAACATAATGCCTTTTGATGTTCCGCCGCGCATAAAAACTGTCGGAAATTTTCGCATATTGCGACCTCCTATTTCCTTTTTGATTGCCAAATAGCATGGTTGCTACTCATGTACTTCTTTATAATCTAAACAAGGAAGCAACAATAGTAAAATAGTTTTTTATCGTTTCTGGTTTGACTAAAATCTATGATAAATCAGCGTTTGAGCGGGTTGGCGCATAGGAAAGGTACTTGCCGTCAAATGGAAAGCACCCAAACGATGGTATCATAACTTTTTATCTGGAAAATTAGCATAAAAAACTATGGAAAATCATTTTGGCTCATTTTTGGATAATTAAACGAAAATTGTAAACTTCAGAAGGATGCCCTTGTTTTTCTTCTTCTTTCACGCTATATATAAATATATTGATCAGCCGTCCGGGCCATCTGATCCGGACGGCCTGCCAGCAGTTTGAAATCTTCCGAATCCATGGAAGTTTATTTTATTTCAGAAAGGAGGTCATGGGTATGCGAGATTTTGACTGGCAGATCATCGTGACACTGCACAAGACGCATAACATTACCAAGACTGCTGAGCTTCTTTTTATTTCCCAGCCCACCTTGACCAAGCGGATTCAGGTAATTGAGGATGAGCTTGGAATTCCACTGATCGTCCGGAGCCGCCGCGGATCGGAGTTCACACCGGAAGGGGAACGGATTGCCCGAAAGGCGGAGGCCATTGTAATGGCCATTCAGGAGATCAAAGACGATGTGGTGGCGCGCAACAAAGGATTGAAGGGGATTCTGCGGCTAGGTGTACCGTATTCCTACGTTCGGTATGTACTGCCTGCGCTGCTGGCACGGTATGCCAAGCAGTATCCCAGTGTGGAAGCGGACATCATTACCACCCTCAGCGACGAGTTAGTACGGAGTGTGGAGGATGATGCACTGGATCTGTGTTTTGCACGCTACAATGCGGAGGACTCCTATCTGGAGCGGGTGCTGGTCAGTGAGGATCAGATCTATGCAGTGTACAACCGTCCTTTTACGCTGGATGAACTGCCTGACCTTCCCTTTATTGAATTCAGCAAAAATCCGGCCACTGTCTCTGCCATCCAGCGTTGGTGGAATGAACATTTCCCCGTTTCTCCCAACATCCGTTTTAAGGTTACTACTGGAGATTCTTGCATATCTATGGTGCAGCATGGGCTAGGGTACAGTATCTTTCCAGATCCGAAGTACTTTCAGTATGAATCCGGTTTGTACTCTATCCCCCTGGATTTTGCCGACGGCACCAAATTCACTCGTAAGACCTGGCTGCTGTATAAAAAGAGCAGTGAACGCAATCCCATCGTCACCAATTTTATCAGCTTTATTAGCGGGGTTGATGTGAATCATCTGGATCAGTAATTGTTACTAGGAGGCAAGCATTGTGATTATAACCATTCCTTATGGCAAAGGGACTGTTTCTGCCAATATTCCCGATGGGCTGCGTACCATCGTTGTGGATCCGCAGAGCGACACACTGCATGGCGGCGATGCCAAACGCATTGAAGCGGCGCTGGATCACCCCATCGGTACCCCCAGACTGGAGAAGATGGCTTCTCCGGATAACCGTGTTCTGATTGTAGTCAACGACCATACCCGCCCCGGCCCCAATCAGGCGATTCTGGAGGGCGTATTGCGCCGACTGGCACTGGCGGGGGTACCGGACAATCACATTCGCCTGATTGTTGCCACTGGTTCTCATCGTGGGCCTACGCCGCAGGAACTGGAGGAAATTGTGGGTGGCGACGCGATGCGCCGGTTTGAGATTCTGATTCACGATTGTCGGGATCATAGTCGCTTGGTGTGTATTGGCCAGGTGCAGGGACTGGATATCTGGCTGAACAGGGCTGTGCAGGAGACGGATTTTCTCATTACCACCGGATTGATATCGCCTCATTCCACTGCAGGATTTTCCGGTGGCCGCAAGAGCATCCTTCCCGGTATTACGGGATTGGATACTCTACATGTGCACCATTCCCTTCCCATGCGGCCCTATGCTCCATCCGTAGGCAAATTGGAGGGCAACCGTTTTCACGATGTGGCGCTGTCCGCGGCCAAACTGGCTGGGGTACGCTTTATGATCAACGCCGTGCAGGATATGAAAAAGCAGAATGTACGGTTTGTAGCTGGCGATCTGGAGCAGGCACACGCCGCCGGCGTAGAGGAATGCAGGAAGCGAAACACCGTGGACATTCCGATGCTAGCGGATATTGTCATTGCCGGTCCGGGAGGCTATCCACGGGACAGTGATCTCTATCAGGCACAAAAGGGATTGGCTGCCGCCGAGATGCTTGTCAAGCCAGGCGGCACAATGATTCTTTGCTGCAACGGAGAACTGGGTGTTGGCGAGGGGCTTTTTCCCCAGTGGATGAAGGAGGGAGACAGTCCCCAGTCTATTGTGGACCGCTATCGCCGCGAGGGCTTCAACGTAGGCAATAATAAGGCGTTTATGTATGCCAGGGCACTGCTGCGGGGCAAGGTCGTGATTGTCTCTGATCATTTGGACCCTACTGAACTGAAGGATATGTTTTTGGATTGGGCACCCGATCTGCAGACCGCTGTGGACGCGGCTGTTGGCAGAATGGAGAATCCGGTTGTGACGGTACTGCCAAGGGCGGTTAGTCTAATCCCACGCTTTGCAGAAAAAACCGAAAACTGAACAGGAGGTAGTATTATGGGACGTATTTGCATCAAAGGCGCATGTGATCTGCACATCCATTCTTCTCCAGATATTTTCGACCGTCTTGCCGACGACGTGGAGGTAGCTGAAGTTTGCAGGGATGCCGGAATGCGCGCCATTATGTTTAAATGTCACGCCGACACCACCATGACCCGCGCCTGGCATACCAATCGGGCTGTGCAGGGAATCAAAACCTTCGGCGGGATCGTACTAAATCTAAATGTGGGCGGTATCAACCCTGCGGCTGTGGATGTGGCGTTGAAGCTGGGGGCCGCGCAGGTTTGGATGCCTACCTACCACTCGCTGGCACACTATCAAGAGACTGGAAAAATGGGCGGATACTCTCATCAAGGTGCCGAAGTTACGACGGACTATCCGGTTTCACCTATCACTATTTTGGATGAAAAAGGGGGGCTGATTCCTGAAATTGAGCCGATTCTCAAGTTGATTAAACGGCACAATGCCATTTTAGGAACTAGCCATCTTGGTTCTGTAGAGGCACTGAAGCTGATTGCGGCGGCGCGAGACTGTGGGTTGGAAAAGGTGGTATTAACTCACCCGTTTTTTTCCCCTCCCAGTTGCACGGTGGAAGACGTGAAAAAGGCAGTGCAGATGGGTGCATTTATTGAGTTCTGCGGCGGCAATGCATTGAGTCCCATCCCAAAACCCATCGCATTTGACCTTTATAAGGAGGCCGTTGACGCGGTCGGCTCCGAGCAGTGCATCATCTCCAGCGATTCGGGTCAGCCTCGTAAAACCATGCCGCCTGAGACGTTACGCATGTTTGGACAGTCTCTGTCCATGAAGGGCGTGGCCGACCGCGATATCGAAGCCATGATGGTACATAACTACGACAAACTGTTGGACCTTGATTGATTCGAAATTTTCGCATCATAGGAGGAAGACCAATTGAAATACGCATATGTTGGTTGCCGAACCACAAAGCAGCGCAATGCCAGGGGAAAGGGCATTGCAGTTTATCGTATCGGGAAGGATGGTGCCTGGAAGGAAATTCAATGCCTGCCAACAGAGGAGAATCCCAGCTATCAGTGCCTGGATAATACCCGTAGGTTTCTTTACAGTGTCCATGGTGATCTGACCAAGATCAGTAGTTACCGCATTGCAGCGGACGGAACCCTGACTTATTTGAACACCGTGGATATCGGCGGGAAAAACCCAGTGGATATCACGGTGGATCGAAAAAACCGAAATGTGATCGTGGCGACGCTGCAGGGAGGAACCCTATACACCGTTACCCGCAGGGCAGACGGTTCGCTGGGGGAGGTTGTGGCCGCTTACACATGTGAGGGAAAGGAACCCGGTAAGGTCTCCACCATTCATCAGTGCCTCTGGGATCAAAGCGGGGAGTATCTGTTTGCCTGCGCGCAGGGACGCGTGAACGGGTATGGGCAGATGCGTGCGCTGAAATATGATTTGGAAACCGGCTGCTTCACCGAGACGGATCGCTTTCTTGCGCGTACTTGGGACGAGCCCCGCCATGCCGCTATGCACCCCAATAATCGCTGGCTGTATATGGTGGAAGAAAAAGGGAACAAGGTGCTTTATTTCCATTTTGATGTTGAAACCGGGAAACTGAAAGGATTGCAGGAGCTGTCCACTGTGCCGGAAACCGTGGTGGGCTATTCCGACGCCAGTGAAATCATGATTGATCCCACAGGAGCGTATGTGGTGGTATCCAACCGCTATACTGACAGCATAGCTGTTTATCGCATTGACCCCAACACCGGCTATCTGCGCAATGTGGGGTTTGGCCCCTGCTTGGGCAAGACGCCCCGTTTCTTCTGTTTTGGGTCCAATGGAAAATGCTATGTTGCTAATGAGGACAGTGACACCATTATAGAGTTCAACTGGGATTCCAATTCTGGTACGCTGACACCCACACAGAATATCGTACACACTGGAAGTCCGGTTTGTATTATCTTTTTAGATGATTGAAAGGATTTTTAATGCCATGTTGGATTTACGAAAAGGACTCATTGATATGCACGTTCATACCGCCCCGGATACCCGAGTGCGGGTTTACGACGATTTTGATCTGATGGAGGCCGCCATTGCTGTTGGCGCTCACGGCATTGTGCTGAAGAGCCACAATGGTTTTACCGGCGATCGTGCCTACCTGTGCAATAAACACAATGCTATCGTGCACGGGAATAATGATTTTCAGATGTTTGGCAGCATCACCTTGAACCGTCAGATAGGCGGCATCAATCCAAAGGCGGTAGAAGTGGCCGTGAAGCTGGGTGCCAAGGTTGTATGGCTACCGACACAGTCTGCCGTCAACCACTACATCCAGCACAAGCAGCATGTTCCCGCCGATGCAGTGGAGGTTGTTCGGGATGGTAAGGTTGTGCCCGAGATGAACGACGTGTTTTCCATTGTCAAGAACAGCAATGTGGTGCTGGCCACCGCGCACCTTTCCCCCACTGAAATTTTTGTGGTGGTGGAAGCCGCCCGAAAAGCCGGTGTGCAGAAAATTGTGGTTACCCATCCGGAGTGGTGGCTGGTCGGAATGCCGCTGGAAGATCAATTGCGGCTGGTAAAGGATTATGACGTGCTCCTGGAGCGTTGTTACCGTCAGCCTATGGGCGGCGGTGTTTATAAGAGTAATTTAGACAGCAATCTGGAGTGTATCCAAACAGTTGGCTACCGGAACATTCTCATCAGCACCGACAGTGGCCAGGTGGAAAACGTTCACTGGGAAAAAGGAATTCAGGACTATCTAAGCTTCATGCTAGAGCATGGCGTTTCAGAGGAGCATCTGTTCTATATGACCCACACCCAGCAGCGTAAACTGCTGGATCTCCCTCTGGAATAAAAAAAGCACAGCCGCGGAGATGCCTTCCGCGGCTGTGCTTTTTAATTGCCTATCAAAGAATATATCCCAGATAGCATTAGAAATGGTTAGCATGAGTAACAAAGACCGCACCGAACAGTCCCATCACCACAAGCTGTAGGCCAATAGCTTGATCAAAAACACAGGGACGATGGCGTTCAGACTGTAAACCAGATGATCCCTAAAAGGTAAGATCCGGCAAATTTTTTAATTGTTCCAACATCAACAGGGTGTCGGCCAGTTTGTTGGCCTGATGCTCTCCCAATACGCCACTCATCAACCCGACGGCCTTGCTACGTGCCTGCGGCAATGTCAGTGGACTGTCTACGCTGCCGGAGGCATCAGGGACCTCCTGCTCCAGCACCCGACCGTCCTTACAGAACACGGTTACATGGCACCCCCAGTGGCGAGGATACTGTGCTGTAAAACGGTCAGCAGAACGGATTTCCACCCGACGGAGCAAGTCCTGCTCTGCAGTGCCATTGATTGCGGCTTGTTCAAACGACTGCAGTCCAACCTTGCCGTGAAGTAGCGCCGCCGCTACGCAGTAAGGAGTACTGAATTTGGCCTGCGGCGGGGTGTGGGGTTCCCTGCTGGCCTTGCTGGTACCACACTGCTGGTTGCCGATTTGATAGGTGTCTACCACCACATGATCCACGTCCACGGCGGTGATGCCGTCCCGCTCCCGAATGGCCAGCGCACCGTCAATGCCGCAGTGAGTACTGCGGCAGCACGGATAGGGCTTATTATCCATGGTACAAATCTCCCAGACGGATCCCAAGTCCGCATTGGTATATTCCGGCACCGACTTAGTTGTCATCATATGGAAAAGACCGCCGTCTTCGCTGGTCAGCACGTGTTCCGGCCCGCTCATGCCGGCTTTGGCTAAAAACGCCGCCTCACAACCGGATTGGGCGGCCCGCGCAGGGTTCAGAACCTTGCAGCTGGCACCATCCGCCAGAAATGCCCAGGTACCGAAACTCTGGGCACCAGCCAGTCCCAGCGCGTTGACCATGGTGTTCTCGTCAAAGCCCAGCAACTTTCCACAGGCTGCTGCTGCGCCAAATACACCGGCTGTGGCCGTGGAATGCCAGCCAGGCTTGCGGTGCTCCTTTACGCCAAAGGCCATAGCAATTCGTGCCGTAATCTCGTAAGCGGCTGTGACAGCTGCCAGCAATTCCTCGCCGTTGCTGCCCAGCATGGCGGCACAGGACCAGGCCGCAGGAACAACCACTGTGCCGATATGTGCTTTGGATTTGGTGTGTACGTCGTCCAGCTCCAGAGTATGCCCCTGCAGACCATTTAGAAAGGCCGCAGTGAAGATAGGCGCACGGAAGCCGTGTGCCCAGACCGGAGCCGCCTGCTGATCACCGCAGAGTGTGCGGTAAGCTGCCGTAACATGCTGAACTTGCGGGTCGGTAGATGCTCCAATTCCAGCAGCCACACTGTCTAAAATTCGCATAGCCGCATTTTTGCGTACCTCATCGGGAATCTCATTTACGTTTAAATTGACTGCAAAGCGTGCCAAATCACGCAAGGAACTACCCATCTTTTTCATCCTCCATGTTTTAAATTGCTCAAGAAAAGCTCTGCGGATATTTGCAACATTCTATCATAGAACTTTTTTTTTGACAAATTGGTCAAATATTGCCCAATCCCTTGCGCCGCAGACATTTCTACGCAATTTGAGCCATCTTTTAATTTTATATTTTACCATAGTTTTTTTTCAAACTTTTTGTGCCGAAGAACTATTATATAAAATGACCTTTTTGCTTTAAAAACAACTTTTTTTCATGTATAATTCATCTACAGCACAGATTTAGTCGATTTCGCGGAATTTGAAAGGAGAACGTATTAGCAATGAAGATTACAAAGAGGATTTTGTCATTTGCGCTTGCCTTGGCTTCGGTGCTTACTCTGACTGCCTGCGGAAGCAACGGAAGTTCCAACTCCGAAGCTCAGCCCGGCAGCAGCGCGGCTGGCTCCGCTGCTGCGAAAGGAACCTTCGGAAACGGCGACACTTATTTCCTGACCATCGCAGCCCCTCCCGCCTCTAGTGCGCTTTATAGTTTTTGGGTTGGCCTGGGGGACAGCCTGAGTGGTGTTTATAGCAATATTAAGCCTACTGTCTCCGAGTCTCAGGGTGCTGTGGCCATTACCAAGAGCGTCCGTCTGGGCGATGCCGATTTTGGCAACTCAGTGTCTGCTACCGACTTTGAGAACTACAACGGCACCGGCACCTTCAACGGAGATCCCAATGCAGATCTGCGGATGCTGTTCTACTATGAGGTTACTTGGGAAATGTTTTGTGTAAATGCATCCACCGGAATCACCGACATTACCGGCCTGGACGGCCAAAAGTTCAATCCCGGCGGCACTGGTACTTCTGCCGAACAGATCTGTAAAAATATTCTGAATACCTTTCAGGTAAATCCCAACTATTTCGACGCATCCCAGAGCGATGCCGCCGATGCCTATGCAAACAAGGAAGTCATTGGTACCTGCAAGCTGGGTCCCGCCGTTGACTCCTATGTTATGCAGCTGGATGCCTCCTCGCAGGTGGCGTTGCTGAGCCTGACGAATGAGCAGGTGGAAACTGTTATTGCCAGCTATCCCTACCTGATTCAGGGTATCATCCCCGCCGATACCTATGATGGTGTGGATTACGACGTCAGGGTAGTTGGAACTCCCCAGGGTTGCCAGATGATGAAGGACACCTTTACACAGGAAGAGCAGTATCAGCTGTGCAAGGCCATCTTCGAAGATGGCGCTGCTGCGTGGCAGTCCGCCTATCCGACGGGTGCCGGCAACGATCTGTGCGAGCTGACCCTGCAGTCCTCTGTGCCTCTGGCTGCCGGTACCGTTCAGTATCTGGTCGAGAAGGGCTATGATGTTCCCGCCGATATTATTCCCGAGGAGTACGTTCCTGTCGCCTGATCGGAGCAAATCGGACGGCATGGGTGTTGTTTGACCCGTATTTGACTGTCAGCCCGGGGCTTGTCCCCGGGCTGACAGCAAAACACAGAGAGGAGAATTTTTCATATGCGCACTCTGACCGGCTTTTGGCGTAAGGTTGTCGTTGTCATGAGCGTGGCCCTGGTGGCTTTCCAGCTGTATACCGCTGGTTTCGGTGTTCTGCCTGATATTCAGCAGCGAAGCGTACATCTATTTTTCGTGCTGGCCATGATCTTTATTTTAAAGCCCGTAAAAAAGGGCGTCTGTATGGGCCATGTGCCCTATTATGACATCCTGTTAGCGGTCCTCTGCATGATTTCCACCGGCTATATGTTCCTGATCTATAATCAGATATTGTGGGATCCCAGCCAGTGGATTAATACCTTTGACAAAATTTGCGCCGTGGTGCTGATGGTTCTGATTATCGAGGCCAGCCGCCGGTGCGTGGGCTGGACGTTCCCCATTATGGGTGCGTTTTTTTTGTTCTATGCCGCTTTTGGTCAAGTTTTTCCCGGTGACTGGGCACACAAAAATTTTACATTTGATAAAATTTTTCAAAACCTGTATCACACCACCAACGGCATCTGGGGTCAGATGGTAGGTCTGTCTGCAGGTATGCTGGCCATGTTTGGAATCTTCGGTGCCATGCTGTCGAAAACCGGCGGAAGCCAGACCTTTATTAAATTTGCTGAGAAACTGACTGGAAAGACCGTGGGCGGTCCCGGCAAGGTTTCATTGGTTGCCTCTGGCCTGTTTGGCATGGTTTCTGGGTCTGCCATGGCCAACGTGGTGGCTACCGGTACCTTCACCATTCCCATGATGCGAAAAGCAGGTTATAACAAGGAATGGTCGGCGGCCATCAGTGCTGTGGGCTCCACGGGCGGACAAATTATGCCGCCCATTATGGGTAGCGGTGCGTTCATCATGGCACAATTGATTGGCGTGGCTTACCTGAGTATCGCAAAGTCCGCGACTTTACCGGCGATCTTGTTCTATGAGGGCGCTTTTGTGGCATTGCATTACATGTCCAAGCGTATGGGAATTTACGGAGAGGAAATGAAGGAGAAAATTGGAATCTTTGAGACGGCCAATATCTTTGTTCCTCTAATTATTTTTATCATTTTCCTGGTGATGCGTTACACTGTCACCAAGGCGGCGTTTTATAGCACCATCATCGGTATTGTGACCTATGCGGTTTGCCAAATATTGGGGAGCAAAAACGTCAATACCATGCTGAAGAATTCGGGCAGTTTGTGCTTTGAGACTACCATGAGCGGTGCTTCCAGCATTTTAAGTATGGCAGGACTGCTGGCTGGCGCACAGATTTCCATTGCGCTGATTTCGCAAACTGGCTTCGGTGTTAAATTGTCCAGCATGATCGTTAAAATCGGCCAGGGCAACCTGTTCCTGTGTCTGCTGCTGAGCATGATGGTTTGCTTTATTCTGGGAATGGGGATGCCTCCCACGGCGGCCTATGTTCTGGCAGCCTCCGTCTTGGCGCCCGCGCTGACAGATCTTGGGCTGCAACCTCTGGTGGCACATTTGTTTGTGTTCTATTTCGCTACCATTGGTGCCATTACTCCTCCCGTCTGCGCGGCTGTGTTCCTGGCCTCCGGCATTGCGGAATCCAATTGGCTGAAGACTGGTGGACTGTCGGTGCTTCTGGCCATTCCGGCCTTTGTGGTCCCCTTCACCTTTGCATACAATCAAGCTTTGCTACTGGATGGTGCGTTGATGAGCATTATCATAAGTGCGATTACTGGTTTTATCGGGGTGTTCTTTATCGGTATGGCCATAGCAGGCTATACGAATAAGGAAGTAAACATGTTCTTCCGCATGGTGATGTTTGTTGGTGGTGTCTGCATGATCATTCCCGATACTCTCTTAAGCGTAGTCGGTATCATTTTGTGCGCGGCCAGCTATCTCTTCTCTTCTGATCTGAAAAGGGGAAAGAAGTCTGCCGAGGCCTGATTTTCTTTTTCCACCAATTTTTTGGCAGGAGTTGGGTCTTCGTTTTTGAAATCCCACTCCTGCCTGCTTTTTGAATCCATAGTTTTTTCGGGCATATTCGGTGGAAAAAGCTATTTTACTTAGTTTTATTCTTTCAGTACAATGAAGTCAAGCCAATAGGGCTTTCAAGTTTTGGGTTGCCCATTCAAAACATATGAGGCGTTTACATTCGCAGAGGAGGGAGACATCTTCGTGGCTCTTAACCTGACGCAAAAGATCATTCGGTCTCACTTGGCTTCTCCGGCAGAGTTGAAACCGGGTGAGGAAATATACATCAAAATTGACCAGACGCTGACCCATGACATCAATGCAGTCATGTGCTATCTTGCCTTTGAAGGAATCGGAATTCCACGGGTAAAGACTGAGGTATCTGTTAGTTATTTAGACCACAATCTTTTATATGTCGATGGGAAAACCCCCGATGACCACATCTTTTTACAAACCTTGGCCAAGCATTACGGCATTTGGCTGTCCCGTCCGGGGAACGGCATCATGCATGCGGTGCAGTTTGCCCGATTTGGTGTTCCAGGAAAGACAAGTCTTGGTACCGATAGCCACACCCCGTCCGGTGGCGCCATTGGCATGTTGGCCATCGGCGGCGGCGGAATGGACGGAGCCACGGCGATGGCGGGGATCCCTATGCGGCTGAATATGCCGAAGGTGGTGCGGGTCAATCTGACAGGAAGACTGCGCCCCGGTGTGGCGGCTAAAGATGTAATTCTGGAGATGCTGCGCCGTTATACGGTCAAAGGCGGTTTGGGACGTGTTTATGAATACGCGGGGCCCGGTATCAGGACTCTGGAAGTTCCTGCTCGCGCTACCATCGCCAATATGGGTGCGGAATTGGGCGCTACTACCTCTATTTTTCCAGCGGACGACATGGTTCATAAGTTTATGAAGGCTCAGGGCCGTGAAGATCAGTATGTAGAATTGTTGGCAGATGAGGGCTGCTCCTATGATGAGGAAATTGAGATCAACTTGAGTGAACTGGAGCCGCTGATTGCCTGCCCTGATCAACCGGATCAGGTGAAGAAAGTCAGTGAACTGGACGCCATTCCGGTGCAGCAGGTGTTCATGGGTAGCTGTACCAACGGGAGTTATGAGGACATTGCGAAGGCGGCGCTTGTCCTTCAGGGATACCATGTCAACGAGAATGTCAGTTGTACCTGTGGGATATCCACGAAACAAATCTATAAGCAGCTGATGCACGACGGTTATATTGACATGCTGCTGGATGCCGGTGTGCGCTTGACAGAAATTGCCTGCGGTGCTTGCTGTGGCATTGGACAGTCCCCTGCCACCAACGGGGTATCTGTTCGCACATCCAATCGCAATTTCAAAGGGCGCAGCGGAAATCCTACGGCACACCTCTATTTGGTCAGCCCCGAGACGGCAGCGGCCACGGCCGTTGTGGGTACCTTTGCTACCGCAGAGCAAGTCATGGGTGCAGATGTCGTCAGCCTGTCGAACATTCGGGAACCGGACCACTACCCCATTGACGACTCTATGATTCTTCCGCCTTTGCCGGCTGAGGAAGCCGCCAAGGTAGAAATTGTCCGCGGCCCCAATATCAAGCCGTTGCCGATTCCGAACCGTCCAGAGGATCACCTGGTCTGCAGAATCAGCCTGAAGGCTGGTGACAACATCACCACAGATGACATCACCCCCGCCTCTGCTCAGTTTTCTTCCATGCGCTCTAACATTCCGCTGATGAGCCAGTATTGCTTCGTCAACTACGACAAGGATTTTTCTGCCCGAGCGCGGGAGTACGGCAAGAGTATTATTATCGGTGGTGAAAATTACGGACAAGGGTCTTCGCGGGAGCATGCCGCGATCAACCCTATGTATCTGGGGGTGAAGGTAGTCATTGTTAAAAGTATGGCGCGAATCCATAAAAACAATCTGGTAAACCATGGCGTAGTTCCTATGGTGTTTGAACATCCGGAGGATTACGACAGGCTGGAGCTGAGCGATGAACTGGAGATTATCGAGTTCCCTGCTCAGATTCAATCCAAGCAAATAATTGTAAAAAATAATACCAAAGGCACTACATTTTCGTGCAGGGTGGAGCTGTCGGACGATGAGATCAAGGTAATTCTCAAGGGCGGCCAGCTGCGCTATATCAAGTCCCTGATTGATGGAGACGCGGATGCGTGGAGCCAATAGAACCAGCGTCGGTGGACGCCTGACAGCCGTTCAGCGAAAAACTACAACTTGCAGAAAGGAACTAAAAGCTATGGATATCATTACAACCGCACAGAATCAGTTTGCAGAACTGATTCAATCGGAGCTGGAACGCATCGAACGCATGAAGACCGACACCTCCGTTACGGATTTTTCCAAGATGGATCAAATCGTTTTGGGTATTCTGCCAGGTGATGGCATTGGTCCAATCCTTATGCCGCAGGCATTGCGGGTGGTAAAGAATTTGATGGCGCCGGAAATTGCCAGCGGCAAGCTGAACATCCGCATGATTGAAGGCATGACCATCGAGCGCCGCGCCGCATTGAACCAGAGTCTGCCCGACGATGTGTTTGCCGCATGCAAGGCATGTGATGTTTTGGTAAAGGGTCCTATGGTTACACCCCGCGTGGGTGACCCCTGGCCAAATCTGGTCAGTCCCAACAGCCTGCTGCGCCGCGGTCTGGATCTGTTTGCTGCCGTCCGTCCCATTCGAATTCCTGAGAAGAACATTGACTGGACGTTCTTCCGCGAAAACATTGAGGGCGAGTATATTCTGGGCAACCGTGGCATTCAGGTGAATAATGATCTGTGCTTCGACTTCAAAGTCGAAACCAAACAGGGCAGTGAGCGTATCGGCCGCGCCGCGTTGGAATATGCCAGAAAAAACGGGAAGAAGAACCTGACGATTGTTACTAAGGCCAACATCGTCAAACTGGCTGACGGCAACTTTATCAAGCACATTTCTGATTTGGCTGCCCAAGAGTATCCAGAAATCGACGTGCAGACCCGTCTGGTTGACGCCATGGCAGCCAAGATGATGGATCCCGAGTTCACCGCCGGTATGGAAGTTTTTGTTTTGCCAAACCTGTATGGCGACATTGTCACTGACGTGGCGGCGGAGCATCAGGGTGGTCTGGGCACTGCCTCCAGCTCCAATATCGGCAATAAATATGCTTTATTTGAAGCAATTCACGGTGCTGGCCCATACCTGATCGAACATGGTCGGGGCGAATACGCCGACCCTTGCAGCCTGATCCGAGCCACGGGGCAAATGATGGCACACATTGGTTATGCAGATCGCAAGGTACTGCTGGATCAGGCGCTGGACATCTGCACCATCACCGAGCGTAAGAAGGTCGTCACAACCCAGAAAGAAGATGCCAGCGCGGAAGAGTTCACCACCTATTTGCTGGAAACCATCAACCGTTTGAAGAACAATTGAGTTTCGGCATTTTCATCTTCAGTCCATCTTTGCTTTTTCAATTTTTCACTAAAAAGAATCCTCTGCCAATCCAGCCGGCAGAGGATTCTTTTTAGTGCTGATAGTGGTTGATCAGACAGCCGGAGGAAAGAATCTCTTTTTCCTCCTGTGTCAGCCTCCCCAGTGTCACATAAATGTGCTCACCGGAGGTCAGACGCTCTGCAGAAAAGATGCGGCCAGCGTTTTCAATTTCGTCCAGAACGTTTGGCAGGAGAAACCATTCGCCGGCGCACAGATTGAGGGGGGCGTCTGTCTGTAAAGGTAAAATCCCCCAGTTGATACAATTCGATCGGTATCGTTTGGTGGCGTATTCATTGGCCAGATTGGCACATCCCCCCAGTACTTTCTGACAGGAGGCCGCCTGCTCCCGCGAGGAGCCATCTCCGATTTGGTCTGCCACCAGAAGACTGCCGATGGAAAATTCACTGAGGTTACAGTGAAGCCGCGCTGTCAATCGTTTGAGCCATTCTGCCGCCTCGGCGTCGTCCGTTGGAATGCCTGCACGCAGCGATTGGCTGAGCGCGCGTATGCTTTTGGCTTGCTCGCGGTAGCCTGCGTCTCGATTGATCATGGTATAATCAGCCAGCTTTTGCGGGTTGGAACGGTAGGCGGTGGCGTCACCGGAGGGAACCAATTCGTCAGTCGTAACGGGACCTTTGTAGCTGCCTGCCACCCTCAGTAACAGGTGTCGGGTATAAGTTGGAATTTTTGGCCAGGGGGCAATATTGGGCCCCATCCGCACCGCGACGTCCGCCTGAGCCTGTCTCTGACAGTTCAACACTTGCCTTTCGTAAATCTTTAAATCGAAGGCGTAGGAGTAGCCGGTGAATGAGACAGGTAAGTCCGTGGCTGCCGTCAGCCGGCCGTTGCGGCGCATGGTGGCTGCGATGGAGCGAGCGTCCATCAGAATGGTTCCCGCCATCTGCGCCTGCCCCGGCTTGGAGCCCTCACGATTGGGGTAATTGCGGGTCACATGGCGAATACTGAGTTGGTTGTTGGCCGGCACGTCCGACACGCCAAAACAGCTGCCGCACATAGCGGGGCGTAGGGTGGCGCCCGCCAGAATCAGTTTTTCGACAATACCCTTGCGCATCAGGTCCAGCCAAACCGGCTGGCTGGCTGGATTAATGCCCAGACTGGGCTGGCCGCCGCCGATAGCCATACCCTGAAGAATATCTGCCATGGCCGCGATATTTTCAAACAGGCCGCCACTACATCCGCTAACCAAGGCCTGATCAACATACAATTCACCGCCTCGCAGCTTATCCAGAATGGAAAATGGACAGCTGCTGCTACCCTTGATGCGGTTGCCGGCGTCCTCCACTTCCTGCAGATAGGGGAGGGGATCATTCTGAAAAACCCGAATGGGAACGGCGTTGCTGGGATGAAAGGGTAGTGCCATCATAGGCTCCAGAGCAGAGAGGTCAAGGGCAATTTTTCCATCGTAGCAGGAGACCCCAGTGGGCTCCAGCTTTTGATAATCCTGTTCCCGACCATGGAGAGCCAAATAGGCGCGGGTGCGCTCATCCGTGACCCAAATGCTGCTCAGAGCAGCTGATTCTGTAGTCATCACGTCCACGCCCATACGGAAATCCATACTCAGTTCGGCAATTCCAGGACCGATTATTTCCAGGATTTTGTTTTTAGCGAAGCTACTGGAAAAGGTAGCGGCAATCAGTGCCAGCGCCACATCGTGAGGCCCCACACCTGGTCTTGGAGATCCGGTGAGTACCACCGCCAGCACAGGGGGACGGCTGAGATCGTATGTTCTGCCCAGCAGCTGTTTGACGACCTCTCCACCGCCCTCGCCAATTCCCATGGTGCCCAGTGCGCCATAGCGGGTGTGAGAGTCGGAGCCTAGAATCATAGTTCCGCCGCCTGCCATTGTCTCCCGCATATACTGGTGCAGCACTGCCTGATAGGCCGGTACAAAGATGCCGCCATAGCGACGGGCATTGTCCTGCCCAAATAGGTGGTCATCTTCATTGATGGTGCCACCCACGGAGCACAGGCTATTGTGGCAGTTGGTCAGCACGTAGGGGACGGGAAACTCTTTCAATCCACTGGCACGGGCGGTCTGTAAAATGCTTACATAATTGTTATCCGGCGATACCAAAGCATCAAATTTTAGCTGCAGATGCTCCATGTTGCCGCTATGGTTGTGCATATCCAGAATTTTCCAGCTAATGGTGTTGCGCCGTGCTTCCGCTTCCGGCAGGGCAGGGTGGAGCACCTCGTCGCCCTGCGGTGTCAGAAAGACCGTATGATCGGTCAGGGTAATCATTTTGATACTCCTTTCTGCCCGTTGCCCGACCGCTTGATGTGGAAGTCCACGGCGCTGTGTACATCTATTCCATCGCATTGCTGCGACGTGGAAAGCTGCTCCAGTTCTAAGAGCTGCGCGGCTCGCTCCCTGATCATATGTATGCTCTCCTTGTTCGATGATGGTGTCTGTTTGAAATGCACAAAGGCGAAGAATTCCGTGGAAACCGGCTCTACCGATCCGGACTTTAAGGCCAGTTAGTCTGGAAACTCAAATTCCTTGATCTGCCGGACTACGTCGATGATGGTGCCGTCGCGAGCTTCCACAATACCCACGACCCGTTCGGCAAACTGCACCTTGTGCGGGATTCCAACAATGGAATAGGCAATATCCCGTAACTCTTCTATGGTATGTACGGGTACGCCACAGGTTTTTGCGGCTTCCAGCAGATCGGGACGGCTGGGGTTCACGGCGATCCCGTAATCGGTCACAACCACATCCACTGTTTCACCCGGAGTGGTCACCGTGGTTACGTCGGTACAGACAGCAGGACTGCGGCCTTGGACCAGAGGGGTAACGATAATGGTGCACTTAGCTCCTGCCGCTGTATCGGGATGTCCACCCTGTGCACCGGTGATCATGCCAGTAGAGTCGGTGACCACATTGCAGTTGAAGTGAGTATCCACCTCCAGCGCGGCCAGAATCACGAAGTCCAGCTTATTGACGTAGGCACCCTTGTTCATAGGGTTTGCATATTCGCTGCCTGTAACTTCAATGTGACGCTCCGGATGATCCTGAAGAGACTGTACCGCGCCCAAATCAAAATCCTGAGTATCAACCAGCTTTTCGATCAGGCCTTCTTCCATCAAACGAACCATGGGAGTCGCAATACCCCCCAATCCCAGGCTCATGTGGATGTTGCGCTTCCGCATGATCTCAGCCAGATAGATGGTGGAGGCAATTGATGCACCGCCCACGCCGGTCTGATAGATAAAGCCCTCCCTGAAGTAGGGCGTGGCCACTAGAAAATTAGTGCAGTACTCCGCCATCAGCAGCTTGCGCTGATCGGTGGTGAGCTTGGCTGCACCGGTTGCAATTTTTTCGGGATCGCCTATGGTATCCACTACACAAACATAGTCCACGTTTACCATAGAAATGCTTGCTGGAATGTTTGGGAATGGTACCAGAGTGTCGGTGATGGCTACCACTTTGTCAGCATATTGGGCGTCAGCATAGGCATAGCTCAGAACGCCGCAGTTGGACTTACCGCCATTTGCCCGTAGATTGCCGTATTCATCAGCGGTTGGCGCACCGATGAAGGCAATGTCAATGTGGACACTGCCCTCTTCAATGGTACGAACACGGCCACCATGGGAGTACATGACGGCCAATTCTTTTAACTTGCCGGTGGAAATCGCCTCGCCGATTTTGCCACGCACACCAGAGGAATAAATTTTGGTGATGGTTCCATCCTCAATGTAGGGTACAATGGGATCATGTGCCTTACCCAAAGAAGAGGCACAGATGGTGATGTTACGGATCCCCATGTTGTGGATCTCCTCCATCACCATGTTGACGATATAGTCTCCCTCCCGAAAATGGTGGTGGAAGGAGACGACCATACCGTCCTGAATCCCACACTTTACTAGCGCGTCGTGGATGGAATCCACCCGCTTGCTACGTTTAGGGTCGCAGAGACTGCGTACGGTCGGGGCAGCTTTGGTATATTCCTTGTTATCAAAGTGGTAAGTGCCCTGAAAGACCTCCTTGCCGGTGGCCTGCAACACCTCTGCGGGAATTTCCCGTCTAACTGCATTGATCATACCAAATCCCCCTCGTAAACCCCAGCGGCCTTCGCCAGCAGCAGGGTTCGTTTGGCTCCGTCGTAAAATGCGATGTCGATCATTTTACCATCCACAGTAAAGACACCGATTCCCTGTGCCTTTTTTGTATCGATTTCGTGTACCACTTTTTCGGCAAAGAGAATGTCCTTCTGGGTCGGCGTAAAGATTTGATGTACAAGGGGAATCTGACGGGGATTGACCAGAGATTTCCCGTCGAACCCCATCAGACGGATCATTTCGGTCTCCCGCCGGAATCCTTCCATGTCGTCCAAATTGGTGAATACAGTGTCAAAGCACTGTACGCCGGTGGCACGGGCTGCGATGATCATCTGCTGACGGGCACCGTTGAGTTCCACGCCGGTAAAGGTGATGTGAGTTTGCAAATCCTTGGTGTAATCGCCGCCGGACAGGGCGATGCCTATGAGGCGATCACTGGCTTTGCAGATTTCCACCACGTTTAGAATGCCCATGCAGGACTCCAGCGCGGCCATGAGCAAGGTGTCTCCCACAGAGCGACCAAACTCCAGCTCGGCGTTTGCAACCGCCTCTTCAATGACGCGCACATCTTGCCCAGAGGTACACTTTGGAATACGGATGACGTCGGCGCCGCCCGCCACACATGCGCGGATGTCTTCCTTCCAGTGAGGGGTGTCCAAACCGTTGATGCGTACCACCCGCTCCACGCCGCGGTAGTCAATTTCTTTCAGCGCATGGTACAGGGAGAAACGAGCGGTGTCCTTTTGGTTTTCTGCAACGGCATCCTCCAGATCCAGCATGATAGAATCAGGCCTGTAAATGTAAGGGTCTTTGATCAGCGCGGGCTTCTGGCAATTGAGGAATAGCATGGAGCGGCGCAGGCGCTTTTTGTTGGGATGTTCACTCATCGTACTACGCCTCCCCAGGGAATATGAGATTCCGAAGAGTCAGCGGCACGGAACACTGCACCTTCCACTCGAGCTTTCAACGTGCAGTCCAGCGCACCCTTGTCCACAACAGTTACCCGCACGTTTTTCACATCCAAATTGGATAGAGTATCCAGCACAACTCGCCGAATCTGCTCCCCAAACTGATGGATGACCGGGCTGGTAATGGACAGTTCAATGCCTTTTTCAATGTTTTCAATGGTTACCATGGCGTCACTGGATTCCAAAGTGCCAGCGGTGGCAATATGTTTAATTTCCACAGATCCGCCTCCTTTTTTTATTGTTCTGCCAATTATCTTACCGTAGCGCCTCTGAAAAGTAAATGGATGTAGCCATTCATCTTCTTTTGAAAAACCATTCCGCAAAACTATGATACGCATTATCGGAATGCAGGACTCCGGCTTGTAAATTTCGAAGCGGCGTAGTACACTGAACTTATCGAAAACGAGAGCGAGGGGAGTGTGTGGAAACGCATCTGTACACCGTAGCGTTGTTGCCTGCGGCGTTGAGGAAACCGTATCATACCTTTTTGGAGAGTTGCGGGCTAAGCGACGAGGCCGACACAGACTATACAGTATTGCTGCTGGATGACGAGGATGCTATTCTGGCCTGTGGTTCACTGCGCGGAAATGTGCTCAAGCAAATTGCCGTCCATCCAACCGCCGAGGGCGCGGGTGCTTGTGCACAGATTGTCACCGAACTGGTGGCAGAGGCCGGACGCCGAGGAGATAGTCATTTGTTCCTTTACACAAAGCCTGAGCATAGAGCCTTGTTTGCCTCGCTTGGGTTTTCTCTGGTTGTGGAAACTGAAGTGATTTCAATGCTGGAAAATCGAAAAAACGGATTGGAGATGTTTCTGAACAATCTTCCGCATCTTACCGGAACAGTAGGGTCTGTGGTTTGCAACTGCAATCCCTTTACATGCGGACACCGGGCATTAGTGGAGTATGCCGCTGCCCACTGTGGCGCTCTGCTGGTGTTTGTACTCAGTGAGGAAGCCTCTCTTTTTTCGGCAGCGGACCGAATTGCATTGGTCAAGGCGGGAACAGCAGATTTGGACAACGTTTTTGTAGTGCAGAGCCGGGAGTATCTCATTTCTCGTGCCACATTTCCAACCTATTTTCTCAAAGAGACTGCTGATGCCGAACAGGCGCGATGCGACCTGGATTTACTGCTGTTTGGAATACGCATTGCACCGACGCTGGGAATTACCCGCCGTTTTGTTGGGGAAGAGCCCTACGATCCCGTGACCCGACAATACAACGAGCGAATGAAGACACTGCTCCCTCCTTTGGGCGTGGAAGTGACGGAGATTCCGCGCTTTCGCGGAATTTCAGCCAGTAGGGTACGGCAGTTGCTTAGGGATGGAAAATGGCGGGAGACTCGCACACTGCTACCGGACACCACATATGAGTACTGTAAACGTCGGTTTGGCGGAGCGGCAAATGACTCTCAAGATTGAATTGAGTTTTTATAGAAATCGGTGCAATTTATTTCAGTCCGGCATCTGGTTTTCTGCTTTGACTGCATGGGTTATTGCATACTGTTTTCAGGCAGGACAGGTACTCACACTGAAACAGCCACTGCATAAGAGCTATGCGCAAGCAGGAACTCAGTGTTTTCCTTTGGCTTTTAGAAAAGCCGGCCTTGAAACAGATTTAATGTGATGCATGGCCTGCGGCTCATCAGGCTATAGATGAGAACATATGGAGCAGGGCGGCAGATGGTCAGGATAGATATACTCTTCGAAGGTGAGCTTGCATTCAATGAGCTTGATGGAAAAGAATTTGACAAATTAGAATTATTTTAAAGAAGAAGGGTGTGAAATCCATCTATTGAATAGATGGATTTCACACCCTTCTTTATGCAAGCACTAACCGAAACGATATCTATATTTTCATCCCTGAGGAATTCCATGGTGCAAATACAATCTTATAAAGATACAAACGAAAGCAGGAGAATGACACCGAATTGTTTCATATAGTTCAAGAGAGGCCTCTCCTTCGAAATGGTGCTGCCAGTTCATGATAGTACTACCCTTCCGCGGTTTCAATTGTTACTGATTGCAGAAAAAGAGCCGCAGACAACAGGTCGGCGCTGCCGCCTGGGCTGAGGTTCCGCCGGATACAGGAATCGTCAAACGCGAGGGTCAGAGCTTCCCGCAACTCCTCCGGCTGGGACAGAATATCCCGGGCACGTTTCCGAACAAAGGCAAGTCCCTGCGGGCCACCCCGCCATAGCAGGTTGGAGTCCTCGACTTGCGCCATCAGCGAGAGAAGAACAGTTAAAGGAGAGCTTCCGTCCCGCAGAAGCTCCACCCCAAAACGGACGTTTGGAAACCCAGAGATTGCTTCCGCCCGAGCTCCAACACCGGCGTGCTTTCGGCGGACACGATCTCCGTGAGTATCAGTATGAGGATAGACTTTTGCAGCCTTGGCCAGCTCAGATACCAGAAGAAACAGCTCACCATATCCCATGAGACTGCTCCCCAACGCCGCGCAAAAAAGCCCTAGTGTGAATAGCGCCCCCTTATGAGTATTTACCCCTCCTGTGACGGAAAGCATGGTCTGCTCTGCCGCAATACCGGCAGTTTGTAGCCGAGGCATACAGTCGGGGTGCTCCATGCCCAGCTGTACTGCCTGCAAGAAAAAGGGTCGCAGACAATGGGCGCTGATTTCCATCAGATGAAGATCCATGTCACCGTGCGCACCGTTGTTGCGCCCGTCCACCAACCCTGGCTTTGGGGTAAGACGTGCCTCGTCCAGAAGGGCATTCACCGCTAGATCGGCCAGCCGGTTTCCAGCAAAATTTTGGAGGATTTGCTCGGTTCGGGTCATGAGCTCATCCAGAGCGTGGGCGCGAGAACGGGCGCAGATCTGGACCTGGCTATCGCAAATCAGGCAGCAGCGGGGGAGAGGACGGGAGAGTTTTTCACCGTCAGGGGTGAGCACGTCCATGTCAAACAGTCGTCCCAGCTCGTCAGCATCTTCGATGGAAACCGCGATGTGCTTCAGAGTCTCCGTATCCTGATCGTATATAAGAAAGGCTTCACAGCCGGAAACGCCCCGCTTCTCCTGTTGGTGTAGTGGAGCGCCCAGCTTTTGTTCCAGTCTGCGTAGGCCCTCGTTGAACGCAAACTCGATAAGTGAGGTGCGTTTGCATGGGCCAGCGATGTTCATGGTAAAGGAGAGGAGGGGCTTTTGAAAATGGCCCAGCAGACTTTGCTGGATGAGCTGCCGCTCATCCCTGGCTTGGAGCATCTCCTCCAAAGTGACGTTGGCAATAGTCATATGTGGACGCGGGTAGCAATGGCGTAGTTTCCCGCACCCTCCCTTCCTGAAGTGATTTTTGGACAGCGCCGGAGGAAAAGCCGCTATAGGGGGATTTTCATCAACCTAACTCCCGTATCCGAAGCAGGGCCTTCCAAGTAGTGTATAGACGTTTCTTCATTGACAGGTCACCTATTTTACTCTTAAGTGTATCATATCATGGTGTTTGATGATGGGACAAGGGCCGCGAGTGAAATAAAACATAGCTTTCCGGAATGAATAACCTGCCAAAAGAGGAATGGTGGGCGCAGGCATTGATTTGTACGATTTCTTATTGGTTGTAAATCCTGAAAGGAATTACTATAATCTTTTTTGTTATTAGTGGAGGGCTTATTCTCGTTATTGCAAGCTTTGGTTTTGGCCCATGGCGTAAAGTTCATAATAAAATTGCTTGAAAGAGTGCGTTGGCTTCTTACCATATTGCTTATAAATACCACCAGCTTCAGCATATTACACGATGGATACCCCAGCTCACATATGGTAGCAGCTACACTGAAATCAGATTTGATGTAGAATTTGACCGCTTTCAAGCGGCCTTTATAGAAATACATGGCTGCCTGCTACCTAATCACGGGTCCAGGCTCCCAATATCTTCAGATTCATATCGGCGTTGACAATTCCATCGTTTAGGTGGCTATCCACAACCTGTCTAATGCTTGCATGGAGGCAACCAACAACAAGATTAAACTGGGTACCACGTACGGATCCGCAACACTGATGACATGATTACTATGGTAATGCTGTCTTACCTAGATGTCCAGCCGAGGTATCCAAGACGTTGAAGAGGAAAACTACATACCAATATTGTCCTGGCTACCCGGCAGGCAAGGAATATGAAAAAGGAGCTTGTTCTGAAAACGCTTCAAACCGTGCAGAACCGCTGCCATTTGCTTGCAAGCGTCATTTTTCACGAAGACCGCGGCAGTCAGTACACATCTTACCGGATACAGCTGGAAGCAGAGCGATCGTAAGCAAAAATGCGGGAGTTTTCGCCATTAAATTAAAGGTATTAGTTCAATAAAGTAAAACGTTCCTTACGTAAAGAGGATACGCGGACGGGAAGCCCCATAGGTCAGTACCTATGGGGCTTCCCGCTTTTGTGTTTTGGTTAGTTTGGCCGGCTGCAGTCCAACAGGATTTTCGGATACTTGGAGGTCTTGAATACGTCAAAGCTCTCCACCGCCTGGCTCAAGGGCATAATCTTGCCGATGATCTTGTCGGTCTGCATCCGTTTGATCTGGCGGATGGACCGCGGCATGATAGCGGTGTTGGTGAATACCGTCTGGATGCGGCCTTCCTTCATATACAGTTCGTGGAGGTTCAACGGCATTTCAAATTTGGGCGGGAACACGGCAAAGTACACGGCGTTGCCGCACCGGGCCAGGATCTTCAGGGGAGTCTCAGCCGCCTTGGGAGAACCGGACATCTCAAACACAGAATCAAAGCCAAGCCCGTCGGTGATCTCCAGAGCACGGGCCACCACGTCCTCGTGGAAGGGGTCGATTGCGTACTCGGCACCCATCTCAAGAGCCATCTTCCGTTTTTCCTCCACCGGCTCAATAACGGTGATACGGGCGGCACCGGACAGGATGATCTGGTTGAGCATGATGGATCCGATGCCGCCCACGCCAGCCACACAGACGGTGGCGCCGTGGCGGATGGGAGCCAGATCCATGGCGCGCAGACAGCAGTTGGTCGGCTCTACGATGGCATAGTCCTTCAAATCTACGTCGTCGGGTAGTTTGAAAATCGTATTGGCGTCGGTGACGACATATTCGGCAAAGGCTCCGGTGGCCTTGGCATTGATGCAGTACTGGGTCATGCCGCGTTTGCACCACTCGCAGCCACCGCAGAAGGAGACGGGAAACATGGTGACTTTATCGCCTACCTTGTAGCCCTTGGCCGCAGCTTCCACGCCCAGTTCCACAATGGTGCCGGAGGCCTCATGCCCCAGCGGTGCGGGAGGCTTGCTGCCCATGACACCCATGGTGACCATATGTACGTCTGTGGCACAGATGGCCGCGTAGGCAACTTTAACTTTTACTTCGTTGGGCTTGACCTCAGGGATGTCCACGTCAATCAAATCGATTTTATTTTCATCCAGCCACCAAAGCTGTTTCATTTTTTCCATAACGAAAGCCCCTTTCAGTTTGAATCGGGATAAAATGGTTGGGGGAACCGGGCCGCGAATCCGGTCCCCAGCCAAACCAAAACCAGTTAATTCGCTAAACCGCGCTCTCTCAATTCGGCCACAATCTTGGCATAGTTTTCCTTATCCAGTTTGTATGAGAACATGGCGATGGCGCAGACAATGCAGCATAGGCCCACGAACATATGGGAACCGAAGTTCATTGTGAACAGCACCTTTCCGCTCTGCTCTGTGCCGGGCACGTAGCCCATGGTATCCAAAATGACGGAGGCGCCGGAGACGGCCACTGCCTGGCCCACCTTCAGCATGAAGTTGATAAAGGTGGACACGAAGCCGGCGCAGTAGACGCCATATCTGTGATAGGTATACTCGGCGGTATCTGGCATCATGCCGAAGGCATTGCCCAGCATCATGCCGGTTCCGAACCCCATGCCGATGTTCAGCACATAGTAAATCATCTGTCCGGTAGCAGTGGTAATGGGTAGGAAGAAGGCGATTATGGAGCACACGGCAATCAGGGAGAAGGCGATGCCGCCCAGAGTCCCTTTGTTCTTGACCTTCTTTACCAAATAGGTGACGGAGAACGCGCCGATCATACCCACGATAGACTGAAGCGTCTGGGTGTTGGCGTACAGCAGGTCGTTGCCGGCGTTATAGGTGCAGAAGTACAAGCGCATGGTCATACCGCCCTGGATAATACCCCAGCCGCCGTAGGCAATCGCGATCTGGATGACGGGCCAGTTTCCGGCCAAAACCCTGAACTGGGAGAGGAACGATACCTTCGCTGATTTTGACATATCTACCTGGACCACTTCTCTGCAGGAGACCACGGTGATGATGAAGAAGGGGATGGCCAGCATGGAGAAGATCAGGGCAGCCCGCTGATAGCCGGCAGGGCCGCCGCCAGTGGCGTCGACGATGCGCAGAGTGGCGAAGCTGAGGACGGTCATAGCCAGAAACGCGCCGGTCATCCGGTAGCCGGCCAGGGAACTGCGGGTTTCGGTGTCGCGGGTCATGGTGGCGGGCATGGCGGAGTAGGTCACGTTTACCATGGTGTACAGCAGTACCAGAAGGAAGTACATCCCAAGACCCCAGAAGGTGCGGAAGCCTTCCGACCAGCTCTGGTTGGTGGTAAACGTCAGTACGTTAAAGACCAGCATGGGAACGAAGGAGAACATCACCCACGGGCGGTAGCGGCCCCAGCGGGTATTGGTGTGGTCGGCCAGAGTGCCTATGATGGGATCGTTGACGGCATCCCAGAACTTGGAAATAAAGATGATCACGCCCACGACTGTGGCATTGATCAGAGCGACATCCGTCAGGAAAAACACTAGATACGCACTTACCAGCGACCAGCTCATGTTGCAGGCAAAGTCGCCACAGGCATAGCCAATTTTATGGGGAACGTCTAACTTGGTATATTCATCCACTGCTGCTGCGGGCTTCGTACTCATAGGGATCCCCTTTCCATCTCAAACTTATTTTTGATTATTCTCTCCTCTTGCGATGCATGCCGGAATTGCGGCCCCGCCCCCGGACGCCGGAATGCAGACCCGGCGTCCGGGGCTGAGCGTGACAGGAAGGATGCGTGGTACGGTTACTTCGCGGTTTTTTGAATATAGGCCACCACATCATCCAGATGGTAGCCGTATTTCTTGCGCAGTTCCTCGCCGCTGCCGAAGCCGGCGTAAACCTGGGGGATTCCGAAGCGCTTGAAGGTCTTGGGCTGGATACCGTTGTCCACAAAGAAGTCGGAGATGGAACTGGCCAGACCGCCGCGCATCAGGTGGTCTTCCCAGACCACCAGGTTGCCGGTTTCCTCCACCGCCTTGCGGACGGCCGCCTCGTCAAAGGGTTTTATGGTGTACATATCGATCACCCGTACGTCGATCCCGTCCTTGGCCAGCTCTTCGGCCGCGTCCAGGGCGTCACCCACCATTTCACCATGGGCGATGATGGTAAAGTCCGTACCCTCTCGGACCGTGACGCTGCCGCCGATGGAGAAAGGAATGGTACCGGGCTCATACAGCTGCCGATCTTTCTTCCCCTGAGCCAGTCGGATGTACATGGGACCTGGATAGTCCATGGACAGATGCAGGATGTCCCGAATCATATTGGGGTCGCAGATGGAAATGACGGTCATATTAACCATGGATTTGACGATGGCGATGTCCTCCATGGCGTTGTGCGTGGAACCGCCTCCGGAGGTCAGACCGCCCCCCGTGCCGATGATGCGTACGGGCAGGTTCTGATAGCATACCGCGGTGCGGACCTGCTCACAGGCGCGCATGGACAAAAACGGCAGCATACCCATGATGACCGGAATGTTGCCGGCCAGTGCCAGACCTGCCGCCACGCCCACACAGTTCTGCTCCGCGATGCCTACGTCGATGTAACGGTCGGGATAGGACTGTTGGAAATGCTTCAGGTTCATCCCTACATCGGGGGTGCAGACGAACAGTTTTTCATTTGTCGCCCCAATCTCGTGCAGCGTGTCTCCGATCACGCTGCGGGCGGAGATCCATTCGCCAAAGTTAAAAGAACCAGCCATCGTTATGCCTCCTTACCGTAATTCTTCGCCAGATCCTTCTGCGCCTGCAGGAAGTCCTCTTGGTTCAGGCTTCCTGCGTGCCAGCCGATGACCCGTTCCATAAAATCTATCCCCTTACCTTTAATGGTATGGGCTACGATGGCGGTGGGCCGCATGGAAGAAGCGGGGGGCAGACTGTCCAGCGCGTCCACAATGGCGTTCATATCATGGCCATCGATTTCAATCACATTCCAGCCGAATGCTTTCCACTTGTCGGCATAAGGCTCCATAACGGTGATTTCCTCGGTGCGGCTGCACATCATTTGCTGATTCCGGTCGATGACGGCGATCAGATTGCCCAGGCTGTAGGAACGGGCGGACATGGCTGCCTCCCATACGGAGCCCTCGCAGGTCTCGCCGTCGCCCAGCATACAGAAGACCCGATGACTTTCCTTGTGAACCTTGGCGGAGATTGCCAGGCCAACGGACATAGACAGGCCGTGGCCCAGAGAGCCGGAGGAGCACTCCACGCCGGGGAGCTGCACCTTGCAGGGATGCATTCCATAGGCGCTGCCCAGCTTCCCGTAGGTTCGGACGATCTCGTCGTAGTCGAAGAAGCCACGCATAGCCATGGCAATGTACATACAGACCGCCCCGTGTCCCTTGCTCAAGATAAAGCGGTCACGCTTGGGGTTGGAAATGTTGTTGGGGTCTACGTTCATGCCATGGTGAAACAGGCCAATCAGCAGGTCAGTCATGGAAAGGTCGCCACCGATGTGGACCGCACCTTCATATACACCACACAGATTAATTAGCTTTTTGCGCATCTCATAGGCCAAGTCGCTCAGACGTTGAACCTCTTGCTTGTCTGCCATTAAAGTAGTACCTCCTTTTTTGTCTCAACCGACGCGTCGTTGGTTCACGGAATATCCGGGTTGCAGCGGATCAAAATTTTGGGATACCGTCCGGTCAGTTGGGCGGCAAAGGCCTCCACGCCGTCATCCAGTTCAAAGACTTTACTGGTTAGGGGCTTCAGGTTCAGGTGGGGCAGAAGCTGGATGGCACGGGGGTAGGCATAGGGCGCCACCATAACGCCGGTGACAGTGATCTCATTGAAATAGCAGTATTGGGAGATATTGAAGGGCAGCTCAAAGTCGTTGGGATACTGGGCGCCGTAGATCAGCGTGCCGCACTTGGCTGTAATGGGAAGCAGGGAACCTACGGCCCTGGGAGATCCGGAGCAATCCAGCACCACGTCGTAGCCGCGACCCTGGGTGAATTCCATGGCGGTTTGAACCACGTCCTGTTTGGTGGGGTCAATGAGGTGTTCCGCCCCCAGTTCTTCCGCCAAAGACCGGCGGTCCGCGATGGGCTCAATCATAGTCAGGGAAGTGGCGCCGTAGAGCTGAAAGGTTTGGAGCGCCAGCAGACCGATGGGGCCGCCGCCGCATACGCACACCCGCATGCCAACCTTCATGTTGGCCTTGTCCATCATGCGTATGATGATGGAGATGGGCTCCAGCAGGCACCCCTCCTTCAGGCTGACCGAGTCGGGCAGTTTATAGACCTGATCCTCATGCCAGATCAGTTCAGGGGCATAACCGGGGCGGTTATATTGCTGGGCATTTTCACAAAATTGCTGTTGGCCGTTCTGGCAGTAGTAGCAGCCACCGCAGAAACGCAGGAAATTGCCTGCTACGCGGTCACCCACCTTCAGGCCCTTGTGGTTGGCCTCAGAGCCCAGCTCAACCACGATGCCGGAGATCTCGTGCCCCAGCGGGATCGGTTCTGTGGAACCCTGAGGCTGACCGAAGCAGCCGCCCACGCAGTGGGGGTCAGAACCACAGATGGCACAATATGCAACTTTAATTCTCACATCCTGCGGCCCCATCTGAGGGAATGGGAGGTCTACCAGGGCTACCAGCCCCCTGGCCTCCGGGTTGGGATCCTTCATGTCACCCACGCGCACGCCGCATAGTGTCTTCATAATCACTCCTCCTAATTTCGTCAAAATAACCAAATGCGGAAAGGATTTGTCTTGCTTTTTATTATATCCGGGTGATTTGCCTTGTGTCGTTCCCTTTTCAGACATGTTCCAGGACAATTGGTCTTTTTAAAGGGTACAAAAAATTACCCCTGTTTTTCTACACATCCAGCACCCACCGTATTCTAGAATTCTCCAACGGGCTGTGCTATAATGAACCAAATTTATGTTGACCATGCAGCAATTCGGCGGGCTGTTATCAAAGGAAATAAGGAGGATGGGAGCAATGCGTGCAGGCTATCAGAAAAAAGTGATGGAATTGAAGCAGCAGCTGAGACCGGGAGAACAGTTGGAGGAGGTAGCTCTGTTCAACTGTACCGTTGACATATGTGCGTTCTTTGTGGTTGCCATCGGCGCGCTCATCGTCGGGCGGATGTTTGGACACGTAATCCCGGTGCTCTTACTTACCAACCTAATCTCTATGTGGATGATGGTGGATGCGGCAAGGGCGCTGTTTCAGGTTCAGAATTCCTGTGTCCTGGTTACGGACCGCCGGACCTTTGGCGTGTCGGGGGGCAAGCAATTTGAACTGCCCCACCGGAAACTGATCAACGTGGCTATGGGCCGGGTTCTGTTTTTGGACGGCGGCGATGCATACTCCAGCGTGGTGCTTCGGAATCTTTCCAATAAAAACGCTGTCTACACCGCCATCTCCTGCCATCGGAAATAAAACGGTTCTGTTCCCGCCTATTTTCTACGTAGCTGCAAAAACGAGGAGGGCAGTGGACAAGCCGCTTCCCTCCCTGTGGTCTTAGGTCATGTTATTTTGCACCTGCTTATTCCTCCGGAAGGCGCAGTACAGCCTTAATGACCTCCCCGTGGTGAGAGGCAGCAAAGGCCGCGTTGATCTCCTCAAAGTCGAAGACTTGGATCAGCCGGTCCACGGGGAAACGTCCTTCCCGGTAGTAGGAGAGCAGTTTGGGAATGAAGTCTTTGGGAACAGAATCCCCTTCGCTAACGCCCTTCACTGTTTTGGCCCCTAAATTGGTGCTCAGGGTTAGAAGCGAACCAGCCCCTGCAAGAACCAGAGTGCCCATGTAATTCAGAGAGCTTAGTGCGGTCTCGATCATTCCGGTTACTCCGCTGGTGTCAATGGCGTAGTCCAGACCGCGGCCTGTCAGTTCCCGCAGCTTTTCGGCGATGTTCGGTGTCTCCTTCCGGTTGATGATATGGGTAGCCCCCAATTCCAGAGCCAGCTCAAGGCTGCGGGTGTTTCCACCCACGGCGACAATGCGGTGGCAGCCGGCAATGCGGGCAGCCATGATGGCACTCATTCCTACTGTGCCGCATCCAAACACGGCCAGGGACGAACCGAATTCCGGCTTCAAATTGTTGAGAACAATACCAGCGCCAGTCTGGACTCCGCAGCCCAGGGGCGCTGCCAGTTCAAAGCCCAGATCCTGGTCGATCTTGATCGCATTTCGGGCCTTTACCACGGTACGGGTGGCAAAGGAGGACTGGGAGAAGAAGGAACTCAACTTGTGCCCATTCCAGGTGTGGCGGCGGGTCCCGTCGGGCATGACCCCCATGAAGTTCAGTCCGACCATATTCTCACAGGCGTATGGCTTGCCGGCCACGCAGGGCACACAGTTGCCGCAGGAGGCATAGCTCAGAATCACATGGTCCCCGGGCCGAAATTCTGTCACGGACGCCCCTGATGCTTCCACCACGCCGGCTCCCTCATGCCCCAGCACGGCAGGCAGCGGGACGGGCAGCTGCTGCATACGGGCTGCTTCGTCGGTGTGGCAGATTCCAACTGCCCTGATCTTCACCAGAATCTCATCCGCTCGGCAGGGCTCCAGCTCCACGTCCTCAATGGTAAAGGGAGCACCCTTCTCTTTTGTGACTGCTGCTTTGATCCACATGCTTAAAACCTCCTGTTATA
>JBFWME010000025.1:0-10958 GCA_050251755.1 Lawsonibacter sp.
ATGCCCAGGTAGATCACTACAGCGTCCCCCAAAACACGGTAACCCTGCTGAACAAACACATCTACTATTACCTCAATGACTGGCTCAACGTGCCGGTGGAGGAGCCCGACGAGGAGACCATGCTGGCTGTTTCCGACTCCCCGGAATTTGAAGCCATGCCCCTTTACCCTCAGGACGGCAGTGTTCAGATCCTCGATGGCCGGGTGGTGGTGAAGCTTCAGGAACACTATACTCCCAAATCAGAGTTTGAGATCGCGTATGAGAACAGGAGATAACCCATGGACAACACCGTAAAACAGGGCCTTTTGTCAGTGATCCTCCCTTCCTACAATGAGGAGGCTTCCGTCCCCCGGGCGGTAGACACCGTCATTGGGATCCTTACGGGGAACGGCATTGCCCATGAGCTGATTTTTGTGGATGACGGTTCCCGGGACCGCACCTGGGCCGCCATTCAAACACAGGCGGCCCGTCATCCTCAGGTGCGCGGAATCCGGTTTTCCCGGAACTTTGGAAAGGAGGCCGCCATCTTTGCCGGCTTGGCCCAGGCCAGAGGAGCCTGCGCCGTGGTCATGGACTGCGACCTCCAGCATCCCCCGGAGAAGGTGCCGGAGATGTATCACCTGTGGCAGCAGGGATATCAGGTGGTCGAGGGAATTAAGGTCAGCCGCGGGCGGGAGCATCTGTTCCACACGTTCGCCGCCAAACGGTTTTACTCCATTCTCAGCAAGTCCACCGGCATCGACATGTCCCGCGCCTCTGACTTTAAACTGCTGGACCGCCGGGCGGTGGATACCCTGCTGGCGATCCGGGAAAAGAATGCATTTTTCCGTGCTCTGTCCTCCTGGATTGGATTCTCCACCGCTCAGGTGGAGTTCGAAGTTCAGCCCCGGCTGGAGGGCCAGTCCAAATGGTCGCTTCGCAGTCTGACTCGCTATGCCATAACCAATATTGCCGCGTTTTCCACCGCTCCGCTGCAGCTTGTCACCTTGCTGGGGGTGGTCGTCTTCGTGTGCTCGGTGGTTCTGGGGATCCACTCCCTGTGGCAGAAATTCACCGGCCATGCCCTGGAGGGATTTACCACCGTCATCTTGCTCCAGCTGTTTCTTGGCAGCATTCTGATGGTCTGTCTCGGCATCATCGGCTACTACATTGCCAAGATTTACGAGGAGGTCAAAAACCGGCCCCGTTATCTTGTGGCCGACCGCTGTGAGGGGCATGCCGATGTTGGACAAGTTGAATAAATTGTTTGACCCTACGTTTTTCCGCTTTTTGCTGGTCGGCATCGTGAACACTCTGGTCGGCACTGCCGTGATGTTTCTGCTGTATAACACGGCGGGACTGCATCGCTGGGGGGACTTGGGCTACTGGCTGTCTACCTTGGGCAACTATACGGTGGGCAGCGTAGTCAGCTTCTTTCTCAACAAGCATTTCACCTTCCGCAGTCGTGAGACGGGTATCCGGGTGGTGCTCCGTTTTGCGCTCAACATCGTGGTGTGCATGGTGCTGGCTTACGGCATCGCCCAGCGGGTGGTGGAATGGATCCTGTCCGGCACCGCCCTCAGCCAGCAGGTGCAAGGCAACCTGTCCATGCTGGTGGGCATGGGTCTGTTTGTTTTACTCAATTACTTCGGTCAGCGTTTTTTTGCCTTTCCAGTGAAATAAAAAGCGGTGTGCAAGTTGCACACCGTTTTTTTATTCTTCTGAATGGCCGCAGCCGCCGCAAGCGGGTGGAATCTGCTTTTCCCTCCGCCTGGTTCCGGCCCACAGGTCGGCCAGAATCAGAATGGCGCACCAGAGCAGCAAAAGGGCCAAAATTAAGATGGCGCAATTCCGGAAAAACTCCTCCGGCAGAATTAAAATTACCGGATCCTGGTGCCAGTCAAACATCCAGTTGTCTTTTCCTGGGAAAAACAACGCGTGAAACAGGACAAAAGCCCGGTCGAAATCCTGCGCGGCCAGCCCCCCTGCCACCAAAAAGGTGATGCCAAGACCTGCCGCCGCCCAAAAGCCTGGGCCATGCCCCCGAAAACAATAGGGTCTCACTTTACTCCGGCGGCAATATAGAAATGCCGCCACCAAAGCAGCCAGCGCCAGGCCCAGCACCCACAGATCCAATACAAACAGGGTGCGCACATCGGCAAAGTGGTCGGCGCCCGACTTTGACCAGATGAGAACCCCGGCGGAAAAATCAGGCCGAAGCCCCAAACAAAAGTCCATCACCCGATCAAACGCCTCACGAATTTGCACCACGGTCAACCCTGTGTATTCCGCCAGGCCTAAGGGGCCGATGTGCGCATAGTAAAATGGGCGGCACAACAGGGGGGCGGCAATGGAACCGGACAACACCAGCAGAGCGGTCAGAACGGACAGTATAATGGACAAAAACTTGCTCGTTTTCATGGACATTCCCTCACAGCATCGAGATCCGGCAGACCGGACAGTACAATCAGCACCTGGGCAGGCAGATAAAACAGCCACATGGCAATGGTTGCAAACAGATACCAGAAATTCGGAAACAGATCCGGCTGATTAAACACGCCCACACACAGGTCACAGCACAAGAACAGCACCAGTCCCGCGGAAAACAGCCGGGCTCCAAGCCCGGATAAGGCCAGACTCTGAACCGCGTTCCACACAAAATTGATGATATAAAACACGACCAGCGCATTCAACGGATTCATCCGCTCCGTCTTCCAAAGCGCCAGATATGCCAACAGGCAGCACCCAAGCCGCACCGCCCACAGGGAGTTCCTCCCGTTTTTTCGATAGATTCGGACGAGATACAACCCCTGAACCCCGCAAAACAATAGCACACCCAGCGGGTAATCCCGATTCAGCAGCAGCAGAAACGTATCCGCACCCAACGTGAGCGCCAGCGCAGCGGTCACCAGCTTATCCCCTCCCTTGACGCTCCAATAGCCCGAGGCCAGCAGGCACAGGACGATAGAACCATATTTGAGCAGAGCGGTCTCGTTCCCCGCCCCGGCCAAATCCCGGGATAAAAACAGCAGATAAAGGATCGTTTGGGCCATCAGGAACGCTGCAACAGAGAAACGGCGCATCCAGTTCATCCTGCTTCCCTCCCCGCATAAAACCAAACATGTTTCGGCAGACATCATCATAGCACAGCCAGTCCAAAGTGGCAAGCGGCGAACAAAAAAGAGGATCCGGAAATTCCGGATCCTCTTTCAACGTTTGGATGGAAAAACTTACTTGGTGACTTGCTTCTTGCCGCCAAAAATAACCTGGATTCCTTCCTTGGCCAGCACGATGGCAAGCACAAACAAGACCACAGCCAAAATCAGCTGCACCACGGGAGCGGTGGTGGCTCCTTCTGCAGTGATTTTGCTGAATTTCGCCCAAGCCGTCTGTAACAGAGAGCACAGGGTGACAATCAGCATGAAGAACATGGGAGGCAAGAACATCTTGTTGTTTTTGCCGATGTTGCCCAGCCACGAGGCCACAGCCAGAAGGGCCAGAGCGGCAAGCAGCTGGTTGGCGGCGCCGAACAGGGGCCAGATGGTGGAATAACCACCCATGCCCAGACCGACACCCAGAATGACCGTAACCAAAGTGGCCACGAGGGGATTGCACAACACACCTTTGATCCCGGTGACTTCACGATACGTCTGGCCGGGCTTCAGCCAGAACTCCTGGAACATATAACGGGCCAACCGGGTCGCGGTATCCAGAGAAGTCAGGCAGAAAACAGAGACGGCCAGCACCAGCAGCGCGGCGACAGTGGGCTGCGAACTCTCCAGCCCGGGAATGCAGGCCACCATTTTGGACAGGCCGGTTGCAAATACCGTGGTCGGAGTACGGATGGCGCCCTCGGCAATGGGCTTTGCAAAATCGGCCCAGATATAGCCAACCGCGCACAGAGAAATCAGCGCCAGAACACATTCAATGAGCATGCCGCCATAGGCAATGGGGCGGGCATCCCGCTCGCGGTCCAGCTGCTTTGCGGTGGTGCCGGAGCCCACCAAAGAGTGGAAGCCGGAGATGGCGCCGCAGGCTATGGTAACGAACAGGGCTGGGAACACAGAGCCCAGAGAGCTGATTTGATCCGTCCAGCCGGTAAAGGCAGGAATTTCCATGCTGGTATTCTGACCCATGATGCCAGCGCCCATCACACCGAAAAAGGCGACGAGTATCATCCCATACAGCAGGAAGGAGGACAGGTAGTCCCGCGGCTGAAGCAGAATCCACACAGGCGTGACCGAGGCAATCAGAATGTATACGCCGATGATCACCATCCAGGTTTTTCCGGACAAATAGATCGGATGGAAATTCAGACCGATGATCAGGCAGATCACAATGCCGATGACACCCACAATGGTAGCCACAGACAGTGAAGCACCCTTTCGATAGACAAAGAATCCAAAGAAAATTGCCATGACGATGAACAAAAGGGAAATCATCGCCACAGAGGCGTTGGCCGCGGATGCGGCCGTGTCCAAAACTCCCGTATCCGAATAAGTAGCCTTAAAAGTGTTGGCCACAATCGATGCGAAGGCCGCCACCACCAGGATCAACGTCAGATAGGAAAATATAATAAACAATTTTTTGGCGCGGCTGCCGATATTGACGGCAATGACCTCCCCGATGGATTGCCCCTTGTGACGAATGGAGGCAAACAGAGCGCCATAGTCATGGACAGCTCCAAAGAAAATACCGCCAATCAAAACCCACAGAACAACAGGAACCCAGCCAAACACGGCGGCTTGGATAGGGCCGCTAATCGGGCCGGCACCAGCGATGGAAGAAAAGTGATGTCCCATCAAAACAGGAGCCTTGGCAGGGACATAGTCCATACCATCTTCCAGTTCATGGGCAGGGGTAATTTTGCTGTCGTCTACTCCCCACTGAACAGTCAGCCACTTACTGTAAGTAAGATAGCCAATGGCCAGAATAGCGCAGCCGATCAGAAGAACCAATACTGCATTCATTGATGTTTCTCCTCTCCTAAATGTTTTGAAATAACATGCGCCGTCAGCCGCTTCAGATCCTTCTCCATGGTCTTTCCACTGCGGTTGAAGGTGATCTCTCCCGTGGACACGTCCACGGCGGCTATTCGAAACTCCATCCATCCATGGAGCGATAGCTTAAATTCCCTGCGTTTCTTCAGCTTTTTCAGCTGGGCCAGGGTTTGGGCATCGGCGTTCTCATACAGCACCACCGCCGACAAATAGGTATACATGTGCTGGAAATGCGGTCTGACCCTGGGTTCTCCATCTTCCAGCACCCGCTGAAACATGTGCTGCAAAGCGGTTGAATCCAACGTATCCAGAGACCAGAGATAGAGGTACTCATGGCTTTCAGCAGCCCAAATCTCAGCTTTTTTGACCAGAACATATTGACTGTCCCTCAGGTGGTAGGAACACACGGCTTTTAGTGCCGTTCCGTCATCGACGGATTCAATGTCGTAGTATGCGGCGTAAGCATGCTTCAAATACTTCTCTACCGCTTCACGCAACTGAGACAAAAGCATTCCTCTCTTTCTCCCCAGACGCAACAGGAAGCAGCTTGTCCGAATGATAGCTGCTTCATGATTCTGCGCCATGTTTGGTGGAAATAGGCCAACCGTTAGGCGAAAATAAATTATGAACAAATTATTAAGGTCAAAAGTTATCATAGCAGATTATACAGAACTTTGCAAGAAAAAATTTATATCTATACATCTAAACGAAAAAAATTCTAGTGACCCTTTTTTCATTTGTCGGTTTTATCAAAACCTTTCCGGTTAGTCCACTGTATTTTTGCAAGAAAAGCATCTTTTATTTCCTTTTTTGCACTTTTTTCGTCGGCGTTTGACATTTTTTTCTCTCATTGACACTTTTGGCGAAGTCGGCTAGAATATGGGCGATATCATTCTCCTTTTGGAGGCGCCACTATGACACAATCTGAGACTCGGTCTACCTCTTGGAACGGCGATAGGGCCACCTTTGGCCGTTGGACTCGGCTTGCCCTCCCCTCTTTGTTTTTTACCGCCGTTATTTATTATGAGGAACTGTTTTTAAAGCTTTATTGCTTTCGCTTTATCTCCCTTACCGGAGCGCTGTTCACCCTGCTGTTTACACTCCCTGTGGCTCTGCTGCTTGGGCTGCTGTGCGGCGGGCTCTCTCCTCGGCGAGGGCGTATTTTGCTGCCCCTATCTACCGCTCTAATCTCCTTTTGGCTGGGCGCCCAAGCCATCTATTATCATCTGTTTAAAACTTTTCTCACCATTTTTTCTCTGACCAAAATGGCCATGGTGGCCGGAGCTTTTGGCGATATGGCAACCCTGGAAGTTCTGATCAACTGGTTTCCCGTTCTGATGATGAGTATTCCGGTGGTCCTCTCTGCTCTGTTTCGAACCAGACTTGTTCCCGATGCGCCCCAAGTGGCGGGCCTTCGACTGCGGTGGGCGGCCTTGGCCGCGGCTGTTCAGCTGGTCACGATGGGCATTGTCATGCTGTGCGGCGGCGGCGTACTCTCTCTCCGGTATATTTACACCCAGACCGCCACCCCGGAACTGGAGGCCCAATACTTCGGCATGCTTACCCAGACTCAGCTGGAAGTCCGCCGTGTCCTGTTTGGAATCGACCCGGACAATCCGGCCCTGCGCCAGCGCGTGAAGTTTTTGCGGCCTCTCTCCGACCGCTCTGATTCTGCCTCCGACTCTTCCGCTCCAAAATCCTTTTCCTCCGACGACTACCATATTATGGACATTGACTTTGACGCACTGGCCCAGCAGGAGGAGGACGAGATCCTTTTGGGTGCCGACCACTGGTTTTCCCAACGGGAACCAACCGCGAAAAATGAATGGACCGGATATTTGGCAGGAAAAAATTTGGTTTGGATCGTGGCCGAAGGCTTTTCCACCTTAGCCATGGATCCGGTGCGGACCCCAACGCTGTGGCGTCTGTCTCATGAAGGCTTTGTCTTTGATCATTTTTACACTCCGCTTTGGGGCGTCTCCACCTCTGACGGTGAATACGTCACCACCACCGGCTTGATTCCCAAATCCGGCGTGTGGAGCTACTCCCTGTCCTCTGAAAACTATATGCCCTTTGCCTTTGGGAACCAGTTCCAAAAACTGGGCTACCGAACCATGGCGTTTCATGACTATCTTTTCGATTACTACGACCGCAACCTGTCCCATCCCAATATGGGATATGAGTATATCGCCCTAGGTCAGGGACTGGAGCTGGAGTCTGGAAACAGCTTTCCCCCTTCCGACCTGGAAATGATGGAAAAAATTGTTCCCATGTTCGTGAACGAGGATTCGTTCATGGTCTATTGTCTGACGGTAAGCGGACATCTCAACTACAACCTGGAGGAAAATGCAATGTCTGCCCGCCACTGGGATCAGGTCAAGGATTTGCCGTACAGTGATACGGTCAAATGCTATTTGTCCTGTCAGATGGAACTGGAGTTGGCCGTAAACAGCCTGATCACCCAGCTGGAGGCAGCTGGAAAGCTGGACGACACGGTCATTGTCCTTTCTGCAGATCACTATCCCTATGGTCTGACCGATGAGGAATACAGCGAGCTGCTGGGGCATACCGTAGACCCCGTGTTCGAGATTTACCAAAACTCCCTGATTCTGTGGAACCCCGACATGGAGCAGCCCGTCCACGTGGAAAAATACTGTTCCAGTCTGGATGTTATGCCCACGCTTGCCAACCTGTTTGGACTGGACTATGACTCCCGACTCATCATGGGCACGGATATTTTATCAGATCAGCCCGGTTTGGTGATCTTCTCCAATTATAGCTTTATCAACCGAGAAGGGTACTACAACTCGGTTACCGATCAGTTCACCCGCTGGGACGGAGCAGAGCCAGATTTGGACGTGGTAGCCGGCATGGTGGCCGAGGTGCAAAACCGGGTGGCCTATTCGGCGGTTATTTTGGACTATGACTACTACCGACAGGCTCTGAACGGTCCTGTGCGTGAGGAGGCTCTCCCCTTCTCATTCCTTTCCCCACCTTGGAAAAACGACAATCGACAGGAAAACTCCCGCCAGCCCTGATTTGAAACCCAAGAGAATGCCCGCCGGCAAAAGTCGGCGGGCATTTTCTTGGGTTAGGAGGGGGGAGATGTTTTCATTTTTATATCAACCGCCAATGGCGGATCACCTTTGGTCTGCCACCCCGGGGCATCGCCAACAGGGTGACAGTAAAACGCTCTCCAGCGTTTGGGCTTGGGTATGCTCGCCCGAGGAGGTTCAGGAAAGCCGCCAAAGTGTTGTAGTAAGGAGGAAAACATTGGATCTTTGATCCTTCTATAAAGTATCACATTTTTTACTGTAATTTTTCAAATAATTCGGAACTTTTTGTGAATAATATATGAATTTGCCGCCACCCCGAACGAATGAACCGGATCTCTGGCCTGTTTCCATCTGTCGCTTCTTCTTGGTGCCTTTTGTCCGTTTCGCTGACAAACCGCCGTGCGCCGTCCTTCAGACGACACGCGGCGGTTTCATTCAAGTTCAGTGGACACACTTGATTCCCAATTGCGTCCACAGATCATTATACGGCGTTTGGATCTCGGAAGAGGGAACACGATACGCCTTACAGCGATCCAGCACCTCCTGATGGGCTGCAAACAGTTCCTTCATTGTTCCGCGGTTTCTCCCAGCACTCCGGGAAAATACTCCTGCACAAAGTCTACATCCTCCACCTGAACGGTTTTTCCGTTCAGGTGCTCCAGCGGGCCGGCATCGGTGGAAAACCGAAAGGTCAGCTTATAGGAATACAGGGCCTGTCCGTGGCGGCCATATATTCGATTCTCCCGTTCGCTGCCATACTTGCCGTCCCCCAAAAGGGGATGCCCCGCATCGGCAAACTGAGCCCTGATCTGGTGGGTCCGGCCGGTAATCAGGTCGCACTCCACCAGGGACAGCCCGTTCTTTACCGCCAGGGTCTTATAGAGCGTAACAGCCGTCTTGGCTCCCGGTTCTGGCCGTCTGCGGACGTAGACCTGCTTTTTTACCTCGTCTTTAAAGAGATACCCCTCCAGCCTGCCTTCTCGGGGCTCCATCCGTCCATGGACCACACACAGGTAGTATTTGCTCATCTCCCGGTCTTTTATCTTCTGGTTCATCACCCGCAGCCCCTCGGCAGTCTTGGCGGCAATGACAATGCCTCCGGTGTTCCGGTCGATGCGGTTGCACAAAGCGGGGGCAAAGGAGTGCTCCCGATACGGGGACCACTCTTTCTTCTGATAGAGATAGGCCTGGATGTGGGTAAGCAGGGTATTCACCCGCTCCTTCTCATCCGGATGGACCACCATCCCGGGCCGTTTGTCCACCAGCATGATATGCTCGTCCTCATAGAGAATGTTCAGCCTTGGCTGATACAGCGAGAGGAACGCATTTTCCGGGGTTGGCTGATCAAAAAATTCGTCGTTGATGTAGATCTGCAAACGATCATCCAACTGCAGACGCACATCCCCCTTGGCCCCCTTCCCATTTACCTTCACCCGCTTCAGGCGAAGATATTTCTGGGCCAGCGGAGCCGGAAGCAGAGGTAAATTTTTTGCCAGCCAGCGATCCAGCCGCTGCCCGGCATCATTTTTTCCAACCGTAAACTCCTTCATGCTAGCCAACGTCCCTTTCGTTCCATTTGTTACAGTAGTTTGATTCCAACACAAAAAAGAACTTTTGTCAATACAAAATCATGTTTCCCAGACCGTTTCAATGGATGCAAGCGCCAGGCAGACAATAAATTTTTTACTCACGAACCACAAAAAAGGTTTGACAAGTCCGGTTATTTTCTTTATAATGTTCCCCGTACCATTCTGCGAGTATAGGGTCAAATCCCGGGGAGGAACGTCATGCGTCTGGATCTGCGAGATATCATTCACACCCCGGATGCACGGAAAACATTCCAGATTCAGGTGGATTTATCCGACCTTGATTTTTACGGGAGAAAACCCATCACCCGGCCCGTTCTGGCCGAGGGCAGCGTGACCAACCACGCCGGAGCCCTGGTTCTGGAAGGAACGGCCCGTTCTGTGCTGGATCTGTCCTGCGACCGCTGCGGAAAAGAATTTTCCCGGGAAAAAGTGGTCAAGCTGGACAGTTTGGTGGCCCAGGAATTGGAGGATGACGAGAACGATGAAATCATCCTTCTTGAGGGCACCGAACTGGATCTGGACGAGGTGGTGACCACGGTCTTTGTCCTCGCAATGGATACTAAAAACCTTTGCTCAGACGACTGCAAAGGGCTGTGCGCCAAATGCGGAGCCAACCTCAACGAGGAGCCCTGCCGGTGCAAACCTGAAGTGGATCCAAGATTGGCGGCCCTTGCGCAGCTGCTGGATAACGAAACTGAGTGAGTAGTCGAAAGTGCCTTGATTGGCACGCAAACCGAAGGAGGTGTCACCCATGGCGGTTCCTAAGAGAAAAGTGTCCAAGGCCCGGCGCGATAAGCGGCGCAGCTCCCATTGGAAGCTGGAGACTCCCGGTATCGTGACCTGTCCCAAGTGTGGAGCGTTCCGTCTGCCCCACCGGATGTGTAAAAATTGTTTGACCTATAACGGCCGTTCGTTTGGCCAGGTCGAAGCTCAGTAATCAATTGAATTACAAAAAAGACCGCTGTGAATCTTCACAGCGGTCTTTTTTATTTTGATCCAAACTGTCTCTCCGTCTGCATCTGCTTGTAAAAGTCCAGGGTACGAAAGCCGCGTTCCAACTGGGTGTGGAGATACGCCTCAGCCAGGTCGGCCAGCTGTAGGAGCCCCTCCTCTTCCGCCGAAAAGGAAAACAGCCGCTTCGGGTCGCCGTAAGCAATGTGGCGCATCGCAGCCAGGGTCTGCTGACTCAAGGGCACGGAAATTCCGTCTCCCACCTCTCCCCGGCACCGGGCACAGTGGAGCACCCCCTCTTTCAGATGAAACTGGGGCTCTTCCGGGGAATCGACACCGCAGACGGCACAGCCGTCCACCATGGGCTCATACCCCGCCAAACA
>JBFWME010000025.1:11058-16779 GCA_050251755.1 Lawsonibacter sp.
CCAAAATTCTGGATGGCGGCCGGATTGTCCCGCCAGTTCTCCTTCACCTTTACCCAGGTCTGGAGGTAGACCTTGGTCCCCATAAACCTCTCCATATCCTGACGGGCCAGGGTGGACACCTTTTTCAGCATGGCGCCCCCCTTTCCGATGATAATTCCCTTGTGGCTGTTCTTTTCACAGTAGATGGTAGCCTCCACCTCAATGACCTCATCGTCCCGCTCGGCAAACCGGGTGATTTCCACGGCGGTTCCGTGGGGAATTTCTTTGTCCAGGCACAAAAGCAGCTTTTCCCGCAAAATTTCGGCCATCATCTGCTTCTCCGGCTGGTCGGAGGCCATCCCCTCTGGGAAGAGATGCGGCCCTTCGGGCAAATACCCTTCCAGTTCAGAAAGCAGCTCCTCCACTCCCTCGCCGGTCTTGGCGGAGATGGGAACCATGGCCGTAAAGTTATAGGCCTTTCCATAGAGTTCCATGACCTCCAGCAAGGTTTCCTTCTTCTCCAGCGTGTCCACCTTGTTAATGACCAGTACGCTGGGACATCCGAGCGTTTTAAGCCGGTCAATGATCTGCTTCTCCGGCTCCCCGATGTTGGCGATGGGCTCCACCAGCAGCACAACTCCGTCCACATCGGCTACACTCTCTTTGACCACGTTGACCATATAATCCCCCAAGCGGGTGCGTGCCCGATGGAGACCCGGGGTATCCACAAAGACAAACTGGTTCTCCCCCCGGTTCCGGATGCCGCAGATGCGGTTTCGGGTGGTTTGGGGCTTGTTGGTGACGATGGCCACCTTTTCCCCTACCAAGGCGTTGGTCAGCGTGGATTTGCCCACATTGGGCCGGCCGCAGATGGTGATGATTCCTGACTTTTCTGTGGTTGACATAAAAGATGATCCTCAACTTTCTGTTTGAGCGTTCAGCAATTGGCTCAATTCATTTGATTTTTCATAGATGCTTCCCTGTGATGGGTTTGCTTAGTCCCTGGTAATGCCCAATGCCCCGAGAATGGCCTCCTCGCGCTCCCGCATTTGGGCCTTCATGATTCCCTCATCCAGGTGGTCGTAACCCAGCAGGTGGAGCACGGAATGGACGGTCAGATAGCACAGCTCCCGCTCCAGACTGTGGCCGTATTCCTCCGCCTGGGTGCGGGCGCGCTCCAGGGAAATGGCCATATCTCCCAGCGGACACAGTCCGGTGTCCGGATCCAAACAGTCCTCACCTTGAGGGGGACAGCCGGGCTGCAGCGGAAACATGGGAAAGGACAGCACGTCGGTGGGACGATCCACGTCGCGCATATCCCGGTTAATCTGACGGATTCCCTCGTCGTCTGTGAGCAGGACGTTAATCTCGCAGGGCAGCTCCACATGCTCCTCGTTCAAGGCCGCAAGGATGACTCGCTCCAACTCGTCATAAATCCCCTCGGAAACATCAGTATCCGCGTCAAAAATGATTTGATGTTGTTTCATTGGTTTTCCTCCGTCTCATTGCACCGACCAAAAGTGCTGCTTTACCACGCAGCTACCGTGCCGTCGCACCTGGGCTCGGTTCCGCCCACCAGCAGCCCATTCTCGGTGCGCCAAATGATCTGCCCCCGGCCCATGGTACCATTCGTGTTCATGATCTCTACCTCGTGGCCCATCTCCGCCAGCTCTCTTCCGACGTGGGCGGGAACTTCCCGCTCCAATTGGATCTTCTTTTCCCCCACCCACTGCATCCGGGGCGCATCCAGCGCCTCCTGCGGGTTCATGTGGTAGTCGATGGTATTCACCACCACAAGCACGTGGCCCTGGGGCTGCATAAACGCCCCCATGACGCCAAAAGGACCCACCGCCGCTCCGTCCTTCATCAAAAAGCCGGGGATAATGGTGTGGTAGGACCTCTTTCCACCCTCCAGGCAGTTGTCGCTGGCTGGACTCAAAGAAAAGTTGGCGCCCCGGTTTTGGAGGGAAATTCCGGTGCCCGGAACGGCCACTCCTGCGCCGAAGGTGGTGTAGTTGCTCTGAATGAACGACACCATATTGCCCTGAGGGTCGGCGGTACACAGGTAGATGGTTCCCCCGCAGGCAGGATCGCCCGCTTGAGGATCCAGGGCCTGGTCCGTGATGAGGGCCCGCCGCTTGGCTGCATATTGCTCTGACAGCATGTCCCCCACCTTGGTCTTCATGTATCTGGGATCGGCTACATAGGCCCTGGTATCGGCAAAGGACAGCTTAATGGATTCCAGAATCTTGTGGTAGGTATCGGCGCAGTCCTTCTCCCCCGGCAGAGACAGCCCCTTCAGGATGTTCAGCGCCATCAGAACGGTGATGCCGTGGCCGTTTGGCGGAATCTCGCAGACGGTGTAACCCTTGTACTCGGCGGTAATGGGCTCCACCCACTCCGGGCAGTAGGTTCTAAAGTCATCCTCGCAGAAGTATCCCCCGGTCTGTCGGCTGAACGCCACGATCTTCTCCATAATGGGACCCCGATAGTAGCTCTCACATCCGGTGTCGGCCAGCTCCTCTAAGGTCTGTGCGTACTCCTCCCAGCGAAAGAGTTCCCCGGCCCGGTAGGGCGTGCCGTCCTCCTTCATAAAAGACTTCCACCAGTAGGCATGAGGGGCCGGATCGTTCTTCCGGGCAGCGGCAATCCGCTTGGAGTCCCGCTCCCATTGGGGAGCCAGGTTCACCGCCACCGGGCAGCCCTCCCTGGCATAGGAAATGGCTGGAGCAAACAGCTCAGGCAGCGTCTTCGCTCCAAAACGGCGGTTCAACTCGGCCCAGCCGGCGGGAGCGCCCGGCACCATAGTTGGAATCCAGCCGGCCTTTGGCATCTCGTCAAAGCCCTGCCGTTTCACCGTCTCCGCGCTGAGGGCCATGGGGGCCACACCGCTGGCGTTCAGACCGTATAGCTTCTTTTCCCGCTCGATCCAGACCAAGGCAAAGCAGTCAGACCCCAAACCGTTTCCCGTGGGCTCCAGCAGCGGCATGGCCCCCGCCATCGCCACCGCGGCGTCCACCGCGTTTCCGCCGGCCTTCATCACATCCAGCCCGATCTGAGCGCCCAAGGGGTGTGAGGTACACGCCATCCCATGTCTGGCATATACCACAGTTCGGCGGGAGGGATAGGTGTATTTTTGTGGGTCAAACTGTGGCATACCGATTTCTCCTTCTGATCCTTTTTAACTGCATTATACAGGATTTCCGAATGCTTTGCTAGTCTGGTCACCGGATAAATTTGGATTTGCATCACTTTTTCTCCCACAGTCCGGATAGTTTGCCGCACCGGTGGCAAACTATCCCCAACTTTTGATGTAACTGCGAGGGATCTCATATGACCACAAAAAAATTGGGTAGTCAAACCGTGGCGCTGGCCAATCCTCCTTCCATCGTCGGCCATGCCAATGTGGCGGGCAAAAAGGAGGGGGAAGGGCCTCTGGCCAACTCCTTTGACTACATCGCTGAAGATGTCACCTTCGGTGAGACCACCTGGGAAAAGTCGGAGAGCGCCATGCAGAAGCAGGCGCTGAGCTTGGCGCTGAACAAGGCCGGTCAGTCCGCCTCTAATTTGGACTGGCTGTTTGCAGGTGACCTGCTCAACCAGTGCATCGGTTCTTCCTACGCGGCACGGGAACAGAACATCCCTTTCTTTGGCTTATACGGGGCCTGCTCCACCATGGGAGAGGGACTGGCTTTGGCCTCTATGACCCTGGACGGAGGCTTTGGTGAATGGGCAGGGGTCGTGGTATCCTCCCACTTTTGCTCTGCCGAACGGCAGTACCGCACTCCCTTGGAATACGGCGGTCAGCGTACTCCCACCGCTCAGTGGACGGTCACGGGCTCCGGGGCCGCAATTCTGGCCCGGGAGGGTCCCGGCCCCTATATTACCCATGTGACCCCAGGCAAGATTGTGGACAAAGGCATCAAGGACGCCAACAACATGGGCGCCGCCATGGCGCCGGCGGCTTACGACACCATCTCAACCCATTTGAAGGATACGGGACGCCTGCCGAATTATTATGACCTTATCGTGACCGGCGATTTGGGCCGTCTGGGCAGCGAGCTGCTGCTGGAACTGCTGCAGCAGGACGGACTGGAGCTGTCCAACCACGCCGACTGCGGCACGCTCATCTTTGACCTGGAAGCCCAGGATGTCCACTGCGGGGGCTCCGGCTGTGGCTGCTCCGCCTCCGTGCTCACCGGATATCTGCTCAACGGCATGCGGGAGGGCAAGTGGAAAAACATCCTCTTCTGCCCCACCGGGGCTCTCCACTCCCCCACCGCTTCCTTTCAGGGGGAATCTATCCCCGGCATCTGCCACGCCATTGCCATTTCTGTCATAAAGTAGAGGTGAACTTGACATGGAATATCTAAAGGCTTTTCTCTGCGGAGGCATTCTGTGCCTCATCGGTCAAATTTTAATTGACAAAACGTCTCTTACTCCCGGAAAAATTCTGGTGTGCTACGTCACCGGCGGAGTCATTCTCAGCGCTTTGGGGATCTATCAGCCTCTGGCGGACTGGGGCGGTGCCGGAGCCTCGGTGCCCCTCACCGGCTTTGGGCATTTGCTGGCCAAAGGAGTCAAAAAGGCGGTGGCGGAACAGGGATTCCTGGGTGCGCTTACCGGCGGAATCACCGCCGCCGCCGGCGGCATTTCCGCCGCTATCTTCTTCGGCTTTTTGGTAGCTCTGCTTTTTAAGTCAAAACCAAAGGGTTAAGCAGACATAAACAGCGCCGCCCGCAGATAACACTGCGGGCGGCGCATTGATTTTCGTTACAGCAGCGCTGTGGTGGGTCCGCCTGTGCGCTTGGAAAAGGCAAATTTCTGCATCACTACAATCAGAGCCAAACAGCCAACTCCCATCAGGTCGGTAATGGCGCTGCTGTCGATGAGCAACAGTGCACCAACCAGAGACACCACCCGCAGAATGATGTTCATCCTTCCCCACAGATAGCCCTCCACGAACGCGGCGATCATCACCACACCCACGCAGGAGGTAACCACCACCTGGATCCCGCTGAGCAGGGTAACGTTCTCCAACAAGAGCTGCGGATTATACACAAACATAAACGGAACAATGAAGCCCGCCAATGCCAGCTTTACCGACTGCCACCCCGTTTTCATGGGGCTGCCGCCAGACAGACCCGACGCTGCGAAGGCAGCCAGAGCTACGGGAGGCGTCAGGTTGGCAAACATAGCAAAATAGAAGCAGAACATATGGGCCGCGATATCGGGCTGTCCCAGTTCCACCAGCGCTGGAGCCGCAATGGTGGCGGTGATCAGGTAGGAAGGAATGGAGGGGAGCCCCATACCCAGAATCATGCAGGTCACCATGGTGAACAGCAGGGTCAGCATCAGGCTCTGCTGGCCAATGCTGATGATAGTATGTGCCACATTCAGCGCAAACCCGGTCAGGCCGCAGATGCCCACAATGATCCCAACGCAGGCGCAGGCGATGGCCACGGAGACGGTGGACTTGGCTCCAGCCACAAAGGCATCGCAGATATCCTTTAAAGACATGCGGCTGATGGGACGCAGCTCGGCCACGACGATGGTGACCATAATCGTCCAGAACGCGCTGAACAGCACGGTCCTGCCGCTGAAGATCAGCATGTATAGCAGGAAGACAATGGGGATCAGCAGGTGCCCACGCTCTTTCATCACCTTGCCAACCTTCGGCATCTGCTCCTTAGGCAGACCGTTCAGGTTATCCTTGGTGGCCCGCATCTGCACCTGAATAAT
>JBFWME010000025.1:16879-34380 GCA_050251755.1 Lawsonibacter sp.
ACCAAAAAGAGAACGGACAAAATGGGCAGGGCCAGGCCGCTGATCCGGCGGGAACACTCCAGCACCAGGAAAATCAGGATCGTGCCCATAATGATATCGATCTGCTCACCCTGGAATCCGGTGGAGATAAACGTCGGATAGCGTAGAAATACATAGATGGGCATCGCCGCGGACAGGGCCATAAAAATCCAATCATACCAAGCAATGCGCTTTCTGCTGGATTTTTTGAAGGCGGGGTACAGGGCAAACCCCAACATCAAAATCAAACCTACGTGAATGGCGTGATGTTTGATGTTGACCATCTGAAGTAAGCGGATGCCGGATGCATAGGCCAGGTGATACAGGGTAAAGGCCATGCACAAAAAATAAATCACCTTTACCAGCCACTGCCAGTCAAAGCTGCGGGTCCGGGATTCTTTCTCATATTTTTCCATGATCTCGGCGCCTTTGGCCAAGTTCACAGTCGACGCGTCCTCCGAAGTAGGAACTTCGATTTTTTTCTGATTAGACACTGGAGAGATACCCCCTCGTTGTGATAATTTCTCCCCGGATCCTGCTGGCGTCGGGCAGGGACCGGAAGTCAAACACCTCTTCCCCATTCAGGGTGAGGCCCTTCATATAAGTGGCGGATGTAATCCAGCTGAATTGAGGGAATACACTGTTGATGTCCTCCATCCAGACTAAGCCGCCCTCAATTCTGGTCGGCACGTCCATTTCAGCCGGGATCCCGGCGCCGTAGCCAGCCACAGCAATGGCATCCAGGTTAAACTGTAAATCGTCCGTGACGGTGTAAAATTCATACCACGGAATGTGTTCAAAGGAGTGTTCAATCTCCAGGCGAAGCTGGTCTCCCGGACGAATGGGAACGGAGCATACAACCGTTTCCCGATCCCGGTCATAAAGCTGAAACCGGGTGCCGGTCGGCGCCAGGAATCCAAACCACAGAAACACTGCCGCCACCGCCAGGCCTGCCACGGCCAGAAGGACGCGGCGTCTCGTTCCCTTCATCATATTCATCTCCCAAACATAGAGCGGCGCGGGGGCGGAGTGCCGCCGCCCGCCCCGCTCGGGCTAAGGGTAACAGTGACGCAGAAATCTGTTATTGGATGTAGCCGTTGTCCTTCCAGAAGGCCTCGGCTCCAGGATGCAGGGGAAGCTGAATGTCATCCACCCCGAAGGTAATGTCGATGTTCTTGTCGGCAGCGTTGTGAGACGCCTTGATGGTGTCGATGTTGGCAAAGATGCCCTCTAGCATGTCGTAAACCATGGCGTCGCTCAGATCCTCACGCACCAGCATGATGTTGTAGACGAATACGCCCTCCACATCCTCTGTGTTGTTGTAGGTTCCGGCGGGAATGATGGATTTGGCAAAGTAGGGATATTCATTGACCAGACTTTCACGACCCTCGCCGTCAATGGGCACGATGACCATGTCGTACTGGACACCCAGATCCATCACGGTGGCATTGGGCAGACCGGAGGTGACGAACACGGCGTCACACTGGCCGTTCTTCATGTTGTCGATCGCCTCTCCATATGCCAGATAATCGGGGGTGATGTCGTCATAGGTGATTCCGTAGGCAGCCAGGATCATGCGGGCGTTAATCTCCACGCCGGAGTTTGCGGCGCCCACACCCACACGCTTGCCCTTCAGGTCTGCCACGGACTTGATGCCGGTGTCGGCGGTGGTGACCAGCTGAACATAGTTGGGCCACAGACGCATCAAGGCTCTCAGCCCGGTGGCGGCTTCCTTGCCCTCATAGGCTCCGGTGGCGGTATAGGCCTGCATTACGGCATCCTGCATGGCGATGGCGATTTCGGCATCGCCGTTCAGCATGTTTTGAATGTTCTGCCCGGTGGCGTTCGTCGCCTCGGCAGAGGTCTCGTAGCCCCACTCCTTCAGCGCAGTGGCAAAGGCACCGCCGACAGGGAAGTAAACGCCAGAGGTAGGCCCGGTTGCCACCGTGATAAACTCGTTGGCACGTTCCTCCTTCGTCAGTCCCTTATTTTCCCCGGCCTGGCTGCCGGATGCAGAACCGGATACAGCACCGGAAGAAGACGCGTTGGACGAGGCATTGCCAGAGCTGCTTTTCCCACCGCCGCAGCTTGCCAAAGACACGGTCATACACAGTGCAAGAATCAGCGCCAAAGTCTTTTTGATGTTCATTCTATTCTCTCCTTTTTCAAATTTCTTGGATTTATTTCTGCGGCATGCCGCTGAAATACAAAAGCAAGGAAATTCCACACAAATTTCTCCTCATTACCTCTGAATTTTATGTGCAAAAAGTATTGCTGTCAACGAATATGGCGGGTCTGGTTGTTTTTGAAGGGAGAACAGTTAAATTTCGTGCGGGAACGGAATCTGCTTGCTTGAACTGAGGAGAAAACCATGGTAAACTGAATTGATACAACCAAGTGTGACCGCCATAAGCGGACAGCCAGGAAAGGAGGGACCCGCTTCCGTGATGAACGACAGCCTCCCGATCTATCTGCTTCTCAACATCAGCCTGCTGCTGCTGGCTGCTACCGTTTTGATTGAACTCCGGCCTCTCCGCGTTATTCTGAAACGCCAGATTCGTTCGGTTCCTAACCAGCTATGGCTTGGGCTGATCTTCGGTCTGCTGTCCATCAGCGGCACATACACCGGACTGGAATTTCAGGGAGCCGTTGTCAACACCCGGGTCATCAGCACTGTGGCTGCCGGATTGGTCGGCGGCCCACTGTCCGGCACGTTTGCCGGGCTGCTCAGTGGAATCCACCGCTACCTTTACAATCCCCAGGGCTTTACCTCCCTAGCCTGTGGCGTAGGCACGTTTTGTTTTGGCGTGATCGGCGCCGCCTGCTACCGCTGGTTTTCCCGGCTGAACCGACGTACGCTGGCATTGGTCGGCATCACCATATTTGCCGAACTCGTCCAATGCCTCATCATACTGATCATGGCTCGGCCCTTCTCCGATGCAGTGGCCCTGGAAAAAGCCATTCTGCTTCCAAAAATGGTGGTCAATTCCGTTGGCCTTGTCATCTTTATGGGCATGCTGGACCGCCTCAACCGCAGCCTGACCATTGAGTTGGTGGAACAGCAGTCTTTGGCCCTGTATATCGCCCAAAAATGCCTGCCCTATCTGCGGGACGGGATTAGCAACAGCGCCGCCCTGCAAAAGGCTACGGATACGGTGCGCGCCACGCTTCCGGATTTTCAGGTGGTCATGACCGACCGGGAGCGGGTACTGGCTTCCAGCGGCATCGCTTTGGCCGGCCATTGTCTGCCTCAGCCGGCCCGACAGGCCATGGAGAAACAGGAATTGGTCGTGGTAAAAGGTTACCCGGGCGAGGACGGAGTCGCCGCTCCGCCGGACAACGCCGCCATCGCCGCTCCCTTGGTGTGGGACGACCGGGTCGTAGGTATTCTGATGCTGGTGGTTCCCATGGGACCCAACTTGGTTCTTGAAGCAGACGTCCGTACCGCAGAGGGGCTGTCTCACCTGTTTTCCGCCATGCTGGAGCTGGGCGAACTGCAGCACCAGGTGGATTTGCGGCAGCAGGCGGAGTTCCGGGCGCTCCAATCCCAGATCAACCCTCATTTTCTGTTTAATGCGCTGAATACAATTTCCGCTTTGTGTCTCACCAATCCAAACCGTGCAAGGGAAACCATTCTGGTCCTGGCCAGCTACTTTCGGCAGACTCTTTCCATCAACGAACCCTTTGTCACCTTGGAGCAGGAGCTGTCCAATGTCAACAACTATCTTGCATTGACCGAGGCCCGGTTTGAGGGGGCTCTTCACGTCACCCGGGAACTGCCGGACGATTTGACCGCCCTCCGCCTGCCCCCTCTGATTCTTCAGCCCATTGTGGAAAATGCGGTGCGCCACGGCGGCACTGCCGTGGACGAGCGCCATGTCCACATTCAAATTCGACAGGACGGGGAACATGCCTTTATCCAGGTCTCCGACCGGGGGCGCGGCTTCCCTGCCCAGATTTTGGAACAGCTTCAAGATCCCAGCGACCCCAGCTATTCCGGTCTATTCAACATCCGCAAACGACTTCGGAGCATCTATGGCAGCCAATGCGTCTTCACCATCGACAGCTCCGAAGACGGCTCCACCGTCTCTTTTTCGATCCCATTGATTCCGCCGCTGCTGGATAAATCTATGTGAAAAGGGGGGACCTTGTGTGTTGCGCATTGCGGTCATCGATGACGAAAAATATTCCCGAGTCGAGTTGATCCATCAGATCAGGCAGCATCTGCCCCAGGCAGAGATGGTGGAGGCGGTCAGCGGAGCTCAAGCCCTTCAGCTGCTGGGAAAAGAATCCTTTCACATTTTGTTCATCGATATCCATCTGGGCGACCTGGAGGGAACCACGGTAGCTTCCCTGGCCAGGCGGATGATGCCGGAGGCAAAAATCATCTTTGCCACCGCATATTCCGAGTATGCGGTCAAGGCCTTTGAACTTCGGGTGGACGATTACATCCTCAAGCCTTTTGATCCGGAACGCATTCGGCAGGTTTTGGACCAGTGTGTCCAGTCCCTGCATGCCAACCCCGGTCAGCACCGTGGTCCCGACCGCCTGGCGATCAGCAACAACCGGCATACCATTTTGCTGGACGTAGAAGAGGTAACGTATATCGAAACGGATGGCTCCGGCCGTGGCTGTGTCCTCCATACTCTGTCCGGCGAACAATACAGTGACAATTCTTCCATGTCCGAGTACGAAAGTCGATTGACCGGGCAGGGGTTCTACCGCATTCATAAAACCTGTCTGGTTCAGCTCAAATATATTCAGGATATTTTCCCCTGGAATAACAGCAGCTTTGCGCTCCGGGTCCGGGAGTCTTCCATCGTCTTGCCCATCGGACGGGACCGTGTAAAGGGACTGCGCCGACGACTGAGCATTTCATAACGAAACAAAGGCAGGCGGTCCGAATTCCCGGACCGCCTGCCTTTGTTTCGTTGTCATTTATTCCTGGTTCTCCGCTCTTCTGACTTCCAGATAGTAGTGTTCCCTGCCCGCATCCAATGGGACGGTTTTCACTCCTCCCTCCAGATCAAAGCCGAAGTTCTGCCGGACAATCTCGACCTGTCCCCGGTCCTCTATGGTAGCCGTTTGAGCGGCACAGGTCAGATTCGAGCCCAGCTGCGTCAACAGGTCATAGCCGTATACCCCCTGGTTTTTGGTGTCGGTGCAGTGAAAATCAAAGCTGGCCCCCTTGGTCTGGACTGCCGCCAGCGTGACAGAATTTCCGGCCGGGACGGACACCTCCGCCTCCAGATAGAACACCCGATCCACCGAATCAAAATCCAGATCCTCCAGCCAACCGGTGTCATACCGGGCCGTCGGACGATCTGACAAAACACCGTAAGCGGTCAGATACTCGCAGAACAGGCCGTAATACATTTCATAGTCTACCCCGACCATACGCAGATCGTCCACCGCCCGATCCTGTTGGTACGACTGAAACATCGTACTTGTCACCGTTTTAAGGACAGAATCCAGATCGGTTTCGTACCGCTCCACATCCACCCCGGCCTCCACCTGCTCCTCCGTGTCCCAGCCGCCCGTGGCAAACCCCTGGATCTCCATATTCCGGACGTCATCTCCGATCACAATGAGATAATACGGCGTCCCATACCCGTACTCTCCCGGATTTCGAATGGAGAAGCCCTGCCCCATCTGGGCCCTCTCCTCGTCCCAACTCATGGAGTGGAAACCATAGGACAAAACCTTTGTTTCTTCATAATCCAAGTCAAAGGTCACGCGGATGGACGGGTTTGGAATTTTATCGCTCTCCTCCGGTCCCCAGGCATTTGTAAATTTGTACACCGTCGCCGGTATCTCTGTAAAATCGGGATAGCCCCCCAGCGCGTGCTGCAAATAAGACCCGTCGGTCAGCAGCGCTTGATAGTTCTCCCAACTGCTCGGAGGATCCAGATTGAGCTGCTCCTCCGAAGTGCCGCCTATCCCCGGAACGCCCTGAAACCCGCCGACATAGCCTCCGGCGTGAACGGTGGTCTCCAACACCCGTCCGTCCTGGGTTAAGCTAGGTGTTTTTTGGGTCAATCCCCCCAGCGAGCTGATAAACGGATACAACACGTTGACCGTCTGATCGGTATCCGAGTCGTTGGTCAGGACATAGGAATCGGTGACAATCATGTCAGTGGAACTTTGGGCGTATCCCCCCTCCGGAAACCATTCGTTGTAGTCGTCCAGCACTTCCTGCCGCTCCGCCTGCGTCAAGTCGGTGCGGGCTGCGGCCTCCTCCTCGTTGGATACCCACACCGGCACCCAGGGTGCAAAGTCCAACGTGATATCCCGGACTGCGGTGATGGCGGCGTTCTCTTCCTTCAGCGTCAGGGGAAACACCGGTCCTGCGTAAGACAGGAATGTGTACGCCTCTTCGGCTCCCGCCGCTCCGGCCCCGGAATTGCTGGAGCAGCCTCCCATAAGCGGCAGACGTCCACTGACAATTCCAACCGCCAACGCCACGGCGGCGGCTAAACCCGTCCATTTAAGCCAGGGAAATTTTCGCTTCGCGGGCAGGTGCTGGACCGCCTCGTCAATCTTTTCACTGCCAATGTCATTCATCGCCTGAAACAGGCGCTCACTTTTTTCGCTCATAGGATGACCCCCTCTCGCTCCAGCGCCTTGCGCAGACTGTTTCGCAAGCGAAACATCCGCTGGGTCATCTGTCTGGCGCTGCCTCCGGCTCTGTCGGCCAGTTCGCCCATCCCCATGCCATACCAATACCGGCCGACAAAGGCCACCCGATCGTCCCGTGGAAGCCCATCCAGCCACCGGTCAATACATCCGGCCACCTCTCTGGCCTCTGCCTCCGCTTCCGCGCTGGGCACTGCCGGAACACAGTCCTCCAGTTCCTCCAACAGCACCTCCAGCCCAGCTCCCCGCTTTTGGGCCCGTTTGGCCCGCCATCGGTCAATGGACAAGCTGCGCACAATTTTTGCCAGATAGGCCCGCAAGGAGCCGGGCCATTGGGGCGGCATTGTACTCCAAGCCCTGTGCCAGGTATCGTTGACGCACTCCTCCGCATCCTCCCGGCTGGCCAAAATGTTATGGGATAACCTGCGGCACAGCATGCCGTATTTCTCGTCTGAGGCTGTGATGGCACGCTGGTCCCGGGCCCAGTACAGCTCGATGATCGCGCCGTCCTCCACTCCGAGCACCTCCTTCTTCGCTTATTTGGAACGTTTTTTCTTTTCATTCAAGATAGACGGATTTGAACGGAACAGATTGCGGGGAGATTCTCTTTTTTTCATTTTATCATCTGCTTCAAAAAAAAGCCACCCGGCACAGCCGGGCAGCTTTGATGTCCTTTTCTATTGTTGCTCTGCTTCGTCGTCCATACAGAACATAGGTCTAGCTCCATCGAACAGGTCCACCATACCACAGTAGTTCAAAATCTCATATGTTTGCAGCCACTGCTGCTGCTCCTCATTCAGTTCTTTCTTCTGCAAAAACTGTCCGTCCCCGGTGACAAAGCCCACCGGTGTGATGGCGGGAAGCTCCTGATACATTTGAGACAGAAAATTCATATATCCGGTCAGTGGAAGGCCGGCTACCTGAGCCGTCAGTACTCCAAGGTAGTTCGGGCTGATCGCTACGTTTTCCTGTTCCTCAATGTCATAGTTGGCCCAAATGAAGAATGGGACCGCGTACTGCTGCAGAACCTCTTGTGTGGTTCGCTCAGACAGATCCTTGCCGTAAAGCTTTTCGTAAAAGGCATTTTTCAGCGGGGGCTGGTGGTCGCCGAAGAACACCACCAGGGTGGGTTCATCCAAATTGCTGTAGTAGGTAATCAGCTCCTCCAGTGCTTTGTCGCTCTCTCGAGACAGATCGAAATACTGCTCGGCGGTAAGATCCGCCATCTTCAGGTTATCCGGTAGCTGAATGGCCCGGTCCAGGTTGTTCCAACCCTGGGCGTATCCGCTGTGGTTTTGCATGGTAACGTTAAAGAAGAAGCTGGAATCTTGCCCCTGCGTGGTTTTAAAAATGGTCTCATAGTCGGTCAGGTCTGAAATATAGCTGCGGATGTACCAGGGATTTTCCACGTCCTCTTCATACATCTGATGCTGGAAGGACAGGTATTTATACGCCAGCACCCGGTTCCAGCCCGAGGATTTGTATGGATGGAACGCAGTGGTCTCGTAGCCCTCCGACCCGGCCAGAGCCGCCAAAGAGGGCATGCCCTCCTCTACATACAGCTGGTAGGCCACCGTATGGGGCGGCTGAAACAACGTAGAAAATCCGGTGAGGTACTCAAACTCCACGCTGGCCGTACCGCCCCCGGTGACGGGAGAGTACATCCAGCCTTTGATGGTGTTTTCCGACAGTGTGTGGAGAAACGGAGTCGGATCCTCCGACGCCTCAAAGCTATCAAAAATACTGAAGTCGGCAAACGACTCGTTCATAATGGCCACAATGTTTACCGGGTGTGTGACGTTCTCGTTTCCCGCCACACTCGGGTACTGATCCATCAGGTTCAAAACCGCCTCTTTCGAATAGCCTTCCGGCTTGTCCACTGAGCTGTACCGCTGTGCCACGGTGAAGTTGAGCAGAAAGCCGTTGCGCTGGGTGACCCATTGCTGGGTGTAGATGTTCAGGGCAGGCAGCATTCCGGTGCAGAAAAATGCATAGCCGTAGCCGACCACCGCCGCCCACAAAAGAAGGGCCCATACCAGTGCCAGTTTGGCGCGTTTCCGCTGCGCCGGACACATCCACAACAAAAACAGATAAGCAATCAGCAGCACCGCCGCCTGGCAAATGTACCAGTCTATGGAGTAATCGAAGCCACCCGCCACATTGGCGGCAGTTCTCCAGCCTGTGATGTCCGCGGGAAAGAGAATCCGCCCGCGAAAGCGCAAAATATAGTGGTTCAGCAGACCCACCAGAAAGGACAACCCCGCCCCCAGAGCAGCGGCTGAGCGGTTACGCCCCCAAAAAAGCCGAAATAAAATGAACAGGCTATAATACCAAACCATGTTCATCAAAATCTGCCAGTCGTCCAGATCCTGAAACACATTGTTTTGGTTTAAAATCTCTACCATCCAAAAACAAAGCCACGGTCCCAGCAAAAACACCAGCCGGGAGAACCACTTCCCCGGCCGGGCTCTCATGTCGGCCACCAGACGTGGAAAGGTGTCCTGATTCAACAGCGATCTCATTGCTCCTCCTCCAAAACGGCTTTCGCCGCATTGTTATAGCATACCCTCTCCCCTAAAAAATGCAAGCGGAATCTAAAAAATTTATAAATTTTTTAGGGTTCTTGGGCGTTTCCTTGTCTTGTTCAGACGCAAAAATGTGGCCAAGGTTGCCACTCTGTCCCAATTTTTTATGAATATTTTTTTGTATATTCATTTTTCAGCTCTGTTTTTCTATTTCTTCTCTTGCATTTTATTGATTCAAACCACGAAGTTTTCAGCATCTTATCCTGCTTTTTCTTAGTCTTTCTCAACAAAACAGCACGTTTTCCTTCGAAGTCGAATATTTATCTATTGACGATGCATTATCCCTGAGTTATACTCAAAGCAACGTTCCGGGATCCTGCCTGGAGCCTGATTGAAAAGGAGAGTTTCATTCATGAAAAAGTTTCTTGCTTTGACCATGGCCCTGGCCGTGGTCCTCAGTCTTGCCGCATGCGGCGGAAAAGGCACTTCCAGCTCCAATGGCTCCGCCGCCTCCAACGGCTCCGCTGCCTCCTCCAACGGCAGCACTTCTGGAAGCACCAGCAGTTCCTCCAGCGAACTCACCACTGCGAACAAGGGTTATCTGACTATGGCGACCAACGCCCAGTTCCCTCCTTATGAGTTTTATGACGGCGACAAGATCGTGGGAATTGACGCGGAGATCGCCTCCGCCATCGCCGCCAAGCTTGGTCTGGAAATTCAAATTGAAGACATGGAGTTTGACTCCATCATCGAAGCGGTCAAGGGCGGCAAGGCCGACATCGGTCTGGCCGGCATGACCGTCACCCCGGAACGTCAGGAGGAAGTCAACTTCACCGAGAGTTATGCCACCGGCGTTCAGGTTGTCATCGTGACTGAGGATTCTCCCATCACCAGCGTGGACGACCTGTTTGCCGACGGTGCCAACCACATCATCGGAGTACAGCGCAACACGACCGGCGATCTGTACACCACTTGGGATCTGGAGGACGCAGGCCTGGCCACCATCGACCGCTACAGCAAGGGTGCCGACGCTGTCCAAGCTCTGAAAACCGGCAAGGTGGACTGTGTGGTCATTGACAACGAACCCGCCAAGGCCTTTGTGGCTGAAGTGGAGGGCCTGAAAATTCTGGATACCGAGTATATTGAAGAACAGTATGCTGGCGCCATGAGCAAAGACAACGCCGCCCTGTACGAGGCTGTAAACAATGCCCTTCAAGAGCTGATCGCCGATGGCACAGTTCAGTCCATCATCGACACATATATCACTGCTGACTAATTTACCGTGCGGCATATGGATCAAAGGCCGAGGGGGTTCAGGAAACTGAACCCCCCTTGTCTCAAGGAGTTGACGTCATGAACAAACCCACACCTGCTGAGTTGTGGCCCACCCTCGCGCCCGACTGGATGCTCAATGCCCCTGATTGGCTGGGGGATCTTTTCTATCGTACTTATAAATGTTTTATCTATGGCGACCGCTATATGATGTTTGTCAAGGGCTTGAACAATACTTTGCTGCTCACCTTTTTTGCACTGCTCATCGGCGTAGCTTTGGGCATTGTGGTGTCCTTGATCCGGGTCACTTGGGATAAAAATGGCAGGGAAATGCGCGGCCCCAGCAAGTGGCTGCTGGCCGTGGTTAATGTGGTGGCAAAAATTTATTTGACGGTCATCCGCGGAACCCCGGTGGTGGTTCAGATTATGATTATGTTTTTTGTCATTTTCTCTTCCAGCCGGAACAAGATTTTGGTGGGCTGTCTGTGCTTCGGCATCAATTCCGGGGCCTATGTGGCCGAAATCTTCCGCAGCGGCATCATGTCCATCGACGCCGGCCAGATGGAGGCCGGCCGCAGCCTTGGCTTTGGCTATATTCCTACTATGCGCCACATCATTCTTCCCCAGGCATTTAAAACCGTATTGCCCACTCTGGGCAACGAGTTTATCGTTTTGCTGAAAGAAACCGCTGTAGTAGGCTATATTGGACTCTCTGATCTGACCTACGCCGGCAACACCGTGGGCGGCAACACATACGACTATCTGTTTCCCCTGCTCCTGGTCGCCCTGATCTATTTGATCCTGGTTATGTTCTTTAGCTTCCTGGTCGGAAAGCTGGAGAGGAGGCTGAGAAACAGTGAGCGATAACGTCATTATCCGTGCCGAGGGCGTACAGAAATACTTCAAGGGCGGCGCAATCAAGGCTCTGGACGGAGTATCCGCCGAGATCCGAACAGGCGAAGTGGTTGTGATCGTCGGCCCCTCCGGCTCCGGCAAGTCCACATTTCTGCGCTGCCTGAATCTGCTGGAAATTCCCACCGGCGGGCACATTTATTTTAAAGGCGTGGATATCACCGACTCCAAGGGAAATATTAACCACCACCGCCAGAAGATGGGTATGGTATTTCAGCATTTTAACCTGTTTCCCCACATGACCATTCTGCAGAATATGACGCTGGCTCCGATCCAGCTGCTGAAGAAAAGCAAGGCGGAAGCAGAGGAGAATGCCAGATCCCTGTTGGACCGGGTCGGGCTGGCCGATCGTGCCGGTTCCTATCCCTCTCAGCTGTCCGGCGGCCAAAAGCAGCGCATTGCCATTGTCCGCGCCTTGGCGATGCAGCCGGAGGTCATGCTGTTTGACGAACCCACCTCCGCATTGGACCCCGAAATGGTGGGCGAGGTGCTGGACGTGATGAAAGAACTGGCCCACGAGGGCATGACGATGGTGGTGGTCACCCATGAAATGGGCTTTGCCCGCGAGGTGGGCAGCCGGGTTCTGTTTATGGACGAAGGCAGAATTGTGGAGCAGAACACCCCAATGGAATTTTTCTCACACCCCCAGAATCCCCGGACACAGCTGTTTTTGTCCAAGATTCTATGATCGCATCCGCCTGTGACTGGTTCTGCAGCGGCCCCCTGAAGGGGGCCGCTGTTTTATTCCGATCTGTCTGGACCACAATCGATGCCGCTTGAACGGCGCCTCAACAAACAAAAGGGACTGCGGCGCTGCCGCAGTCTTTCAGCCTGTCGAAGAAGTCCAAAGGACTTCTTCGACAGGCTGAAAGAAATCTCATAACTCTCTAAAAAAGTAAGTTATGAGATTTGTATTGATTAGACAGGAAAGGGAACCCTGACGGTTCCCTTTCCAATTATCCCTCCCTCCGAACTCTTCGACTTGAGGGTTTTTCGACAGTCTGAAGGGACTGCGGCGCTGCCGCAGTCCCTTCTTGAAATCATTAATAATTCTCAGCCTTGAGCCGGAAGTAGTCCTTTGGATGGGAGCATACGGGACACATCTCGGGGGCCTGCTTACCCACATGGATATGTCCACAGTTGCTGCACTGCCAAACCATATCCCCGTCACGGGAAAAGACGATGCCGCCCTCCACATTTGCCAGCAGCTTGAGATAGCGTTCCTCGTGCTCCTTCTCAATCTTTGCCACCTCGGCAAACAGGAACGCAATCTGGTCAAACCCTTCTTCCTCGGCTTCCTTCGCCATGGTGGCGTACATATCCGTCCACTCGTAGTGTTCCCCTGCGGCAGCGGACTTCAGGTTTTCTTCCGTGGTCCCGATCCCTTCGAGCAGCTTAAACCAAATCTTGGCGTGCTCCTTCTCGTTGGCGGCAGTCTCTTCAAAAATCTCAGAGATCTGGACGTAGCCGTCCTTCTTCGCCTTTGAGGCAAAATAGGTATACTTGTTACGGGCCTGGGACTCCCCCGCAAACGCCGTGCGCAGATTGGCTTCTGTCTTACTTCCCTTTAATTCAGGCATTTTTTTGTTCCTCACTTTCTTTTGTTCCCATTTTTAAAATAATAATAATTCTTGTTAATGTATTTTCAGTATAGCAGAAAAGCTTTTTTCTGTCAATGGCCTGCGGCAAATATTTCCGGCTTTGAGCCGATCAAAACGTGTAAACGGCAATTTTTCCATGGTCTGCGTATCCGCACGCACGAAAGCTCCGCCATTGTAGACCATTCACAAACTGAAAGCTCCATGGCCGGATGCTTCCGACCATGGAGCTTTTATTCTCGCTTATACCCGCTTCCAGGCGGCGCCGCCCGGTACATCGGTGACTTCGATGCCCTGCTGCTTCAGCTCCTCCCGAATGCGGTCGGCCTCGGCAAAGTTTTTGGCCTTTTTTGCTTCTCCTCTGGCCAATACCAGCGCATCAACAGCGGGGTCCCCCTCGCCGGTGACCGTATATCCATTCTGAGACTTGGCATTTTGCTGGCTGGCCACCAGTTCGTTCCTCTTCGCCTCTCCTTTGTTCAACAGGGACAGGGAGAGCACCTGGTCGAAGCTGTCCAAAATCGCCAGCTTGGTCGCATCGTTCGCCGTTGCCTTTAGCGCGTCATACAGGGCGGTAATGCCCATGGAAGTGTTCAGGTCATTGCCCACCTGCTGATCGAATTTAGCTTGATACTCAGCCAAAATAGTATCGTCCACCGGGCCGTCTTCCGGCTTCAGCGCAGCAATCCGGGCAATGAGCTTGCCGTATGCCACGGCGGCATTGCCCAGATTTTCCCAGGAAAAAATTAGTCCCTTGCGGTAGTGGGACTGTAGACAGAAGAATCGGTAGGCCAAAGGGTCATATCCCTTTTCCTCCAGCAGGGAGACCGTCAAAAACTCACCCTTGGACTTACTCATTTTACCTGAGTTCGTATTCAGATGATGGACGTGGAACCACTGCCTGCACCACGGATGGCCCAGGTAGGCCTCAGACTGCGCAATCTCATTGGTATGGTGGGGAAATGCGTTGTCCACGCCGCCGCAATGGAGGTCCAGGTATTCCCCGTTATATTTTAACGAGATACCCGAACACTCGATGTGCCATCCCGGATAGCCCACTCCCCAGGGAGAGTCCCATTTCAGGGCCTGATCTTCAAATTTAGACTTGGTAAACCAGAGAACAAAATCATTTTTGTTGCGCTTGTTGACATCCTCTTCCACGCCCTCCCGGACGCCCACCGCCAGATCCTCCTCATCGTGGTCATTGAACACGTAGTAGTGCTCCAACTTGGAGGTGTCGAAGTACACGTTTCCTCCGGCCACATAGGCATACTCCCTGTCGATCAGGCCGGAAACAATTTTGATATACTCGTCGATGCAGCCGGTGGCGGGTTGAACGGTATCCGGCTTTCGAATGTTAAGCTTGCGGCAATCCTCAAAAAAGGCGTCGGTGTAGTACTGAGCAATCTCCATAACGGTTTTGTGCTCCCGTTTGGCCCCCTTGAGCATCTTATCCTCGCCGGTGTCTGCGTCAGAGGCCAGGTGCCCCACATCGGTGATGTTCATCACCCGGTTTACCTCATAGCCGGTATAGCGCAAAAACTTCTCCAGCACGTCCTCCATGATGTAGGAGCGCAGGTTGCCGATGTGGGCAAAGTGATACACCGTAGGGCCGCAGGTATACATCTCCACGTGGCCGGGGGTATAGGTCTGAAAGGCCTCTTTTTTATGGGTGGCGGAATTATAGAGCAACATGGCGCATTCTCCTTTATTTTTTTCTTTCGTCGTCGGAAGCCAAGCACGCCGCCCCCTGTGGATCCGAGCAGACTGCACTTGGCGCCAACTGTTCCTCCAGCAGCCGTTCCACAAAATCCAGCCGTGTGGACAAAGCTGCCAATCGCTCCAGCGTGGGATTCTCCACGCTGGTCTGGTCCACTTCATCGGCATAATGGGTGGCGGCCCGTCCGGCAATGCGGACAATTTGAGCTGGAATCCCCACGGCGGTGGCATTCTCCGGAACTTCGCTGAGGACCACGGCGTTCGCCGCGATCCGGGCGTTATTCCCCACTTTAAATGGGCCCAGCACCTTGGCCCCACAGCTGATCAGCACGTTGTTGCCAATGGTGGGATGGCGCTTGCCATGGTCTTTTCCGGTGCCGCCCAGGGTTACCCCGTGATAGATCAGACAGTCGTCCCCCACCTCGGCCGTCTCGCCAATGACGACGCCCATGCCGTGGTCGATGACCAAGCGGCGGCCGATCTTGGCGCCGGGATGAATCTCAATTCCCGTCCAGAAACGGCCCCATTGGGAGACGGATCGGGCCAAAAATTTGCAGTGACGGCAGTATAACCAATGGGCCAGGCGGTAATACAATGTGGCGTGGACACCCTGGTACAACAGAAAAATCTCCAGCTTGGACCGGGCCGCCGGATCCCGGCGCTGATAGGCCTCTAGGGTCTCGTTCAGAGATTGAAACATAGTTCCTCCTTTTTCTTAGCTTGCTGTTCCGCTCTTTTCAGTCGCGTACACGGCAAGCATAAACGGAAACTTTACCCTCTTCTAAAAACAAAAAACCTCTTATACCCACTTCGGGCATAAGAGGCGATTTACTCGCGGTTCCACTCTCATTTCTCACTTGTCTGGCCGATATCGGGGCCAAGCCGTGGGCCATTACGCCCCACGCTCCCGGACGCACTTCACACCTCGCCGCCGCAAGCCCCCTTTCAGCCAGTGAAGGGCTCTCTCTGTTCTTTGCCGAACATGCTACTCTTTCCGTTCTTCGCGTTATTATAGATCATTATATTAACATCCCCCGTGCGTTGTGTCAAGCCTGGCACATCTTTTTTCCACATCTTTCTCCACCGTTCATGCCGTTTTTTCAAACCGCAAACTTCCTTGCTGATTTTTTCTTGTCAATCGTTCCACTTTTTGATATCTTTATGTCAGAAAAAGTCGAAACTACAAGATATCCCCCGAACGTTCCTTCAGCAGGGACAGTCCAGCTCAGGCGCAGACGCCGCCCCGGGACCTGTTTGGAACATGGCTGAGTCCGCTGCATCTGAGCTTCGCACTTGCAATACCGAATATAAAGCATTGAAGGAGCGCATCATCTAGTAAAAAGAGAGGGCCCGATCACACAAATTACACTATCATCCCATTGGTTCGCCGACAAATATCACTCGGTCTTGAACCATGACCGCATAGGAGAAACCAATCAATTGGGGAGGAACAACACCATGGAAGGTCAAGAAAAATCAATTGTATCCATTCCGCGATACCAAAAAATCGCGATTGAGATTGCATCCAAAATAGCAAATGAGGAATACGCCGTTGGCGAAAAGATTTTCGGACGCTCGTTTGTGGCCAGCCAATATGAAGTATCGCCCGAGACTGCTCGCCGAGCGTTTTGCATTCTTTCCGACCTGGGGATCGTGGCGCCGGAAAAAGGCAGCGGTATGTATATCAAATCCAGAGAAAATGCTGTGGCATTCCTCAAACAGTTTGACAAGCGCACAACGTTGGAAACCATTGGGAACGACATTACGCAGAGCATCCGGCGGCAGCAAAAAGAAATGACCAGTCTGCACAACTATCTGACCGAATTGATCGGTGCCACCGAACACTTCCGTTCTATGAATCCGCTGATGCCATTTTCTCTTCGTCTCACGGAACAGTGCCAGCATTTGCACAAGACCATACAGGAGCTGCAGCTTTGGCAGCATACAGGCGCCACTCTGATCGCAATCAAACGGGACGGCATTCTACTCCGGTCCCCCGGGCCATATGCCACCCTGGAAGAAAATGATATCATTTATTTTATTTCTCAGGATGATTCCGACCAAAAGGTAAGAATGTTTTTGTTTTGATTTTTCACGGAAGACTAGTATGCCCACAGACGCAGTGCCACTGCGTCTGTGGGCATTGTTTTTCCGGCGCCCCCCCGTCGTTCATGCGTTTTTTTTATTCGCAGAAACACGAGAACCAAACGGGATTGACATTGCCTCAAACACAGGGTGAACTGCACGGTCAAAGGTTCATTTTTGTGGAATTCATTCACACGATGCAGGCCGTGAACTGAAAGTAATTCTTGACATAGTAGCAACTTGTTATGTATACTAGAATTGTTACTTGATGGGCACTGATCCAAAAAGTGTCCCGAATTTAAGCCAAACCTAGGGTACAACGCATATTTTGGAACGCTCTGACGCGTCAGCTTTTTCGTCAGAGTATTTCTGTGATGTATCACGAGAACGATGCAAGCGGCAGGGCGTTTGAGGTATCCACCCCTAGGTAAAAAGCGAATGGCAGACAGCGCAGAAACAAATTCTGTTTGATTTGGATGATTCATTTTTATTTTTGTTCAAAAAGCGGATTTCTTTTTCAATATTTGGAAAACTACTATACTGACTTTCTCACAAATGCCCGCAGAACATCTGCATATATTGTGACATCCAAATCCGGTCTCTCTTCTAGGCATACGCCGGATGGCGATCTTGTCCTGAAGTTTCTGAGATCGTCTCTGCCGCTTCCATTCAGAAAGGAGATTTATGATCAAATTTGAACACGTAACAAAAAAATATGGAGATTCCGTGATTTTGG
>JBFWME010000026.1:0-33813 GCA_050251755.1 Lawsonibacter sp.
CCTCCGTCATAGATGCCCAAAAACGGATCGCTGGAATCTCCGATGGGCTGCCAGCCGGAGGGAAGCGTAATGTCTGCAGTCTGGCGGAAATGGACTCCCGAGTTATTGTAATGGCTAACTTTATCCAGGTCCGTGTCATCGTTTACCAGATAAGGATATGCCTCGCTGCCGTTCTGCAGCGTTTCCCAAATTGCAAACAGCGTCACGTTCGACGACGGCATAGAGAAGCCCTGATTTCCGTAATAAGTCGTTCCGGAACCGTCGTCTTTCGTATTCCATTCCTGGAACATCATTCCATCGGGCACTGTCATGCTTGCGCTGGACGCGACGGTGCAGATGTCACCTGCAAAGTATACGTTCCCGTCCAAAGGCGCATAATCGCCACCATTGGCCTCATAGGTCACGGTATATTGAAGTGCCCAAATGGCATACAGCGTGAGGCTGTTCGGCGGCATGCCTACCTGCGCACACGATGCGTAAGCCGCACCAGAACCATCCGGTTCCGTGTTCCACTCCTTGAATACCATGCCCGCCGGACTGGAGGGCGGCGTCAAGCCATCGGAGGATGCAGCCGTGAAGGTTTCAAATGCGGACTTCTCCGTTTCCGTGGGGGTGGTACCCGATCCTCCGTTCAGGTTATATGTAACGAGATAGGCAGTGCTGTCAAAGCTCTTCAGAACGGGGTATGCACTATCGGTAATATTCCAAATATCCGAACTCCAGTCGGAATATGTTGTTGCAGTTGTCATCTCCGCAGTGGTTTTCGGCGTCCCCTTGTCCGTGTCGGATTGTTCCGTATTTTCTGAATTGTAATAGGAGTTTGTCACGGTCGACCAGCTGGTATAGCCGATCAATCCACCGACATCTGTACCTGCACCTGTGCACGTCACGGCTCCGATTGCATAGCTGTTGGTAATCGAAGAACTATTATACAGCTCACCCACAAGTCCTCCCACATAGTTTCCAGTTGCCGTAACAGGGTCCATAGCACAACAGTCCGAAATAGAGGTATAATTGGCTTCTCCAACCAGACCACTCACGTAATTCCCGCCGGATACGGTTACTTCGGCACAACAGCCGCTGACGGTATGCGTATACGATGAGGCTGAATACAGGCAGCCGACCAAAGCACCGGTGGCGCCGCCGCCTAAATTTGAGACCGTTCCTTGGACGTAGCAGTTTTCAATGAGGCAGCCGGAGCCGGAGCCTGACTGAAACAGGTTCCGGGCAGTTCCAATCAAGCCGCCGACCGCGACAGAGCTGTTTGCGCTGACAGATACATTGATCAGTTTCAGATTACGGATCACCGCAGGCCTACTGACATAACCAAAGAACCCATAATAAGTATCGCTCGTGCCTACAATATTAACATTGCTGATAGTATGCCAGTTGCCGTCAAACGTACCGGCAAACGCATCGTTGGTTCCGGTGCTGCCGATCGGCGTCCAGTTATCACTCGCTGACAATGTAATATCCGCCGTCAGAATGAAACTATTTGGCGTGCTATTATTATACATACACCACCGAACTCGTTTGAGCTGATCCGCTGTCGCAATTTGATATGGATCCTCCACCGTCCCCGTACCGCCGGCAAACCCACTGCTGCTCAGCGCCTGAACCGGAACGGCAATGGGCAACAGCGTGAGAATCATCAGCAGGGACAGCATTATGGGAATCACCTTTTTTCGAATTTTCATTCATTTCTCTCCTTTATCATGAAATAGTCGTAAATACTATGAAATGACTGTAGTCATTTATTGAATATTATATAACTTCTCTTACGATAATTCAATAAGGAGATTTGTTTTTTCGCGTGGAGTCAGGGGGACCAAAGCCCTCTGTCTCTCATAAAAAAAGCCGCTAAATCTTTTGATTTAACGGCTTTTTGTGGCATTTTGCACCTCAAATTTTATTTCTTGGAATGATACCGATGTTTCATTACCCGAACGAGACATCGTCCAGGATCAACGATTGCTCACCCTCTGCAGTTACGGAAAACGCGATCCTAGCGCCTGTAACATTAACCGGCGCCGCAAAGGTTACGGTAGCAGTTAACCCGACCTAATTGCCCATGCCCTGTGCAAAGAAAGAAAATTTGTAGAAGCAGCCTGTCGTGATTGAGGTTATCGTTTGGGATAGGACTGCGCCATGGAACAACTCAACCGCCGAACTTCCCGAGTGTACCGTTCCCGGTAAAGTTGTCTGTGATACTAGCGTTGTGTCATTGGCTGCCCAGCCGGTCGGAACAGTACCGATAAGCGATTCCATCCCTCCATTTGTGACACGTTCTCCAGCAAAGGCACAGGGGGGCGGCCCAACCGGCCCGATTGGCCCGATGGGGCCTAGTGGTCCCGGAATACAACAGATCGGTCTGCAGTACGGTAAAAGGCATGGAGTTTCACAATAGGGGTCATGAAAATCAGAGCATCTTGCATTTGCTTGCAGGTTCTGACTACCGAGCCGCGAGGACCCGTTCCCCAAAAACGGAACCAACGGCGTAATCCGACGACAAAAATTCAGAGAGGGCAACATTATACAAGAATGTCGCTGTAATTTTGTGGTACACTGATGATCAGATCGTGAAGGAAGGAGGAAAGTTCTTGGGCAAAGAAAAGTTCTTGGGCAAAGAAGTAAGAACCGTAAAATTCGATGCAGAGTTAAGGATGGAAGCGTATCATTTTCGAGGGATCATGCAAAAATTCCCCAACCATTTTCACGAGTATTATGTCATCGGATTTATCGAAAACGGCCAGCGTTATTTATCCTGCAAAAACAAGGAGTATACCATAGCGCCCGGAGATTTATTACTGTTTAACCCCCGGGACAATCATACCTGTGAGCAGATTGACGGCAAAACGCTTGACTATCGATGCATCAATATACAACCCGAAATTATGAGCAAAGCTGTTTTTGAAATAACGGGCAAAGATTATTTGCCCTGTTTTACATCACAGGTTGTTTTTCACAGCGAATTGGTTCCACTGTTAAAGGAATTGCATTTAATGATTATGCAGGAGGAAACAGATTTCAGAAAAGAAGAACTGTTCTTTTTCCTTTTGGAGCAATTAATCGAAGAATACACAGATCAGAACATGCCGTCGCCAAAATCTGAACAAAGCACGGAAACCAAAGCGATCTGTGAGTTTTTAGAGCAGAACTATATGAAAAATATCACATTAGACGACTTAAGCAACCTGACTGGACTGAGTAAGTATTACCTGTTGCGTTTCTTTACCAAACAAAAAGGGATTTCGCCATACAGTTATTTGGAGACGATCCGCATTGATAAAGCAAAAAAGCTCTTGGAGCAGGGTGTTTTGCCAATCGATGTGGCATTGCAGACAGGCTTTACCGACCAGAGCCATTTTTCTAATTTTTTCAAAAAATTTATAGGGCTGACGCCAAGGCAATACATGAATATTTTTAAGAATATACAGGATTGAACCTTGTACGGAAAGGAATTTCATGAGCAGAGGAAAAGAGAGTACCGGACATTTATTTGCTGTTATCACAATTCTGATTTGGGGCACGACGTTTATATCAACCAAAGTACTGTTGAGAGCATTTTCACCAATTGAAATACTCTTTTTGAGATTTACCATAGGATTGATCGCACTGTCATTTGTCTATCCCCATAGGCTTAAACTTCAGGGGCGAACACAAGAATTGTATTTTGCGGCGGCTGGCTTGAGCGGTGTTACGTTTTACTATTTGCTGGAGAACATTGCCTTGACTTATACGTTCGCTTCCAATGTAGGCGTAATCATTTCCATTTCCCCCTTTTTCACAGCCATCTTCGCACACCTATTCTTGGAGGGGGAAAAGTTGAAACCACAATTCTTTGTGGGCTTTGTCGTCGCGCTTGCCGGAATTTTTCTGATTAGCTTTCATGGAAGCAGCGTCCTGAAGCTGAATCCTTTCGGCGATGTTTTGGCTGTTTTGGCCGCCGTCGTGTGGGCAGCCTATTCCATCCTAACAAAGAAAATCAGTGGATTTCACCATAATACGATTCAAACGACACGCAGAATATTCTTTTACGGACTTGTGTTTATGATCCCAGCATTATTTATATTTCGATTTCATCCAAAGCCAGACCTGCTCATTCAGCCAATCAACCTATTTAATATATTATTTCTGGGTTTGGGTGCATCGGCACTCTGTTTTGTTACCTGGAACTCGGCGGTTGGAATATTGGGGGCAGTAAAAACCAGCGTATATATCTATTCAGTTCCTGTGATCACTGTGGTTACTTCCGTCATTGTTTTGCATGAAAAAATTACAGGTATCGCCGTACTGGGTATCGTACTTACGTTAGCGGGGCTGTTTCTTTCTGAGCATAAGATATCTGCAAAAGCAAAAGGAGCGCTTGAACATGAATGATCCCAATGTGAAATGTGTTATGATTATCGATTCGGAATTACCAATCGGGGTGATAGCCAATACTTCTGCCATTATGGGCGTAAGCCTGGGGAAGCATATCTCAAAGCAGGTCGGAGCTGACGTTGTGGACGCCACAAATAACATGCATTTGGGTATCATAACAATTCCGATTGCCATGTTAAACGGCAGCAAGGACGGTTTAAAAGATTTGAGGGAACGGCTTTATGGTCCGGAATTCAATGATTTAGTGGTGGTAGATTTTTCAGATGTGGCACAGCGCTGTAATGTATACAGCGAGTATGTTGCAAAAGCGGCGTCCGTACCGGAAGAAGAACATACTTATTTGGGAATTGCTATCTATGGGGACAAGAAGAAAGTAAACAAGCTAACCGGATCTATGCCGCTTTTAAAATAATGGACAAATGCTTTCAAGGCCATCCAATCGCATAACTGCGATTGGATGGCCTTGCTTTTTCCTTCGGGTCAAGTTGCATATAGATCGATCACATTTCCTTATCATATTTGCATCGGTAATATATTCCGCAGCCAGCAACAAACAGGTAAGCAAATACCATCAGCAGTGTTACAGCCAAATCAACACCCATCAACGCAAACGCCACCATCAATGCACCAAAAACAGGGAACATGATATCAAACGCCTTTGCTTTTGCGCGGTTGGAAATAGCCACATTTCGTTCATCATTTTTTTCTATCTCAAGTTTTCTTGCGAGTTCCGGACTGCTTTTCATGGCACGCCTGCTTATCAGGTCTCCCGTGCCGTGCCCAAAAATACCACACCCCAGCCCCACAAAAATATAAGGCAGCGCCCGCATGATCCCCTGCGGATCGTCCACTGTTTTGATCCAATACAGACCAGTACCAATTACCGCCATCCCAACAATGGCAAGCGCATAAGACAATGTGTTCTTTTTCATTTCGTTCCATCCTCCTGGTAGATAAATATCTCTTCAATGCTCATACCAAAATATCTAGCAAGCTTAAATGCCAAATTGATCGAGGGGTTGTATCGCCCATTTTCAAGCGAGCCGATGGTTTGGCGCGATACGTCCAGCGCGTCCGCCAATTCCTCCTGCTTTATCCCCCGCTCTCTTCGTATTTCTTCTAATCGATTTTTCATTTTATCACCCCAATTACGGAAAGTCCGCTTTCCATAGATGAGTATAGCACTTCTGTCAAAAATGTCAAGTGTACTTTCCACAATAATTTGCAGGTTAAATTCCGAAGACCTGCCATCCGCAACTGTATTAGAGCCCAAACGATACGTCTGTGGCTTCAGAGGCTCCACGTTCGAGCATGCATAAAGATTTTGAATGGTAGGCATTATAATTATTCATTTGATTTATCCATCAGGAAAGGATATGATGGGGTCACAAACACGGGCAGGGTTCCCAGCCAAACAAACTACAACAAAGAAAGGAACAATGTTGGTTATGGCGAACAAAAAAATTGAAATTATGATTGACGACACACGCATTGTGGCGGAACTGTATGTTGACAAAGCTCCTCAAATCTGTAAAATGATTCTGAGCAATCCTGGTCAGCGCGCGGTTGTTCAGCACGCGAAGCTGAACGGTCAGCTCATTTTCGGTACACTTCCGTACCCCTGTGGCTTTGAAAATAAATGCCGCGGAGGCGATTTGGATATGTTTGATCTGGCCTATTATCCGCCCCGCTGTCAGCTCTGCATCCCTTATGGCACTTGCACGGACGAGCCCCTTCCCATCAGCCGCATCGGCCGCATTATAGAGGGCAAGGAAGCCCTTCAGGTTGCCGGGATCAAAAACTGGCTGAAACAGGGCAGCATCATGACAATCGTCGGCGAAGTAGAATAAGGAGGCATAGACAATGAAGTGGCAAACTGCTGTTGAGAAATTTGAAGAGAGACGCTTGGCCATTTGGGAGCACATGCCCCATGACGTCTATGATCTGAGCAATGGCGTTGTTCCAGGCGATACCAACGTCTACGGTCAGTATGTCATGACCGCTCTGTATGCAGATTCCGAGATGAGAACGCTGTGCGACGAAATTCTCTTCTATCTGGCCGAAACCGCCAAGGAAGGCAACGTTGATCTGGATACCCTCATCCGCTATGCGAAGAATCTGCTGGACTACAAGGCTAAATTTTTCTCCTTTACCGGCGTTCCCATGGCCGGGGAAATGCTGAACATGTACATTGACTCGCTGGATTCTCTGGAGAGTCTGGATCAGCTGGTTCAACTGACGGAAGCGGCCCTGATGTACTTCAACCGCCACCATATGTGGGTGGATCTGATTATTCCTTGGGGTGTCTTTAACGGATTTGCCAAGCAGGACTTTTCCAAATATCTCTAATACTTCCCTCTTACCACGCTTCTTTTGTAACACACAGGCAAAGATGCCTCCCGCTGCAGCCTTTTGGCTGCAGCGGGAGGCATTGTTTTACTCCTTCCACCTTTTTTCAATGAAGCTTTTTGTCTCGGCAATAAATGCGCGGGCCGCCGGCGAACCGTGCTTCAAAAATGGGATGCAGATCCCCAATGTCCGGCAATAATATCGGTTCAACGGCCGCATGACAATGTTGTCCTGGAGGGACATAATCGCCAGCTTTGGAATGAGAGACACTCCTAAATTCTGCCCGATCATGGAAATTGTGGCCATGTCACCTTTTACCCGGAATTTAATATTTGGCGTCAGCTTTTCCGCCTGCATCACATGCCAGATGCTTTCGTCCGCCCCTTCGTTGGGGGCAATAAAGGGGAATCGGATCAATTCCTCCAGGTCAACGACTTTCCTGTCCGCCAACTCATTTCGCTTGGACAGCACCGCCAGAATCGGATCCTCCCACAATGGGATGAAGTCATAATTTTCCGGAACGGGCAGAGAAGTGATGGCCATATCAATCACGCCGTTTGTCAACCAGTCCCATACCTCGCCGTGAGTGCCTTCAAAAATGCGCAAGTCAATATTGGGGTGCTGGGACAAAAATGCGGACACGATTTCCGGGAGCCATCGTGTAGACGTGCTGTAAAACGCGCCTACCCGCAAAGAGCCTAGTTCAATGCCTCTGATTTTATACGAGGTCTCCATCAAGGTGTCTTCCGCAGAGATGATCTGCTGCATGTAATATTGCAGATTTTCTGCGTTTTCGGTGGGAAAGACCCCGTCCTTTGTCCGAACCAGCAATGGGAATCCCAGTTCTTTTTCCAGCGAGGAGATCATGTGGCTGATCCCGGGCTGGGTATACCCCAACACTTCCGCCGCCTTTGTCAAACTCTTATATTCCACTGTTGTCAGGAATGCACGGTACTTCAAAATACTCATTTCGTCCACCCCATAAAGAAATTTAATGATGGATATAATAATTATTCAATTGCCAAATGTCTTTATCCAATATACAATATTGTAAAAACAAAGGCAAGTAAAAATGTAATATTCTTGCATTTTTCACAAAATACTTGTGAAAATCTACCTGGGTATTGCAGCGGTGATTTTATGAAAGAGCCGGCGTGCTGGCGTGTCGGCAGACAAAGGAGTAAAAAGCAGGAAAAGAGGAGGCCGTCGGATGAAAAAAATTATAAACAGTCCGCAGGATGTGGTCAGGGAAATGTGCCATGGAATGGTCTTAGCCCATCCAAGCCTAACATGGGATCCACATGATCAGATCATTTCCCGCAGTGTCTTAACCCCTGACAAGGTAAGCTTGATCAGCGGCGGCGGCAGCGGACACGAGCCGGCTCACGCCGGTTTTGTGGGAACCGGAATGCTGGACGCGGCCGTATGCGGCGACGTGTTTGCTTCTCCCTCTCAGATTCAGGTATACCGGGCCATCCAGAAAACTCAGGGCAGCAAGGGAACTCTTCTTATTGTCAAAAATTACAGCGGAGACATTATGAATTTCAAGAATGCCGCCTATCTGGCACAGGAGGACGGCATTGAAGTGGACTATGTCAAGGTGGACGACGATATTGCGGTTCAGGACAGCCTATACACCGTGGGACGGCGCGGGGTGGCCGGCACCATCTTCGTCCATAAAATTGCAGGCGCGGCTGCGGAGCGGGGGTACGACCTGGCCCGCGTGAAGCAACTGGCCCAACGCACCGTTGACCATGTAAAGACCATCGGATTTGCGGCAAGCTCCTGTACCGTGCCGGCGAAGGGAACGCCTACGTTTACCCTGGGGGAAGACGAAATCGAGTACGGCGTGGGCATTCACGGAGAGCCCGGCATCCGGCGGGAGCAAATGGAACCGGCCGACCGGCTCGCCGAACACATGGTGACCCAATTGCTTTCGGAATTGAACCTCTCCGGATCAGAACCAATTCAGGTGGCTCTTCTCATCAATGGGTTGGGCGGGACTCCCGCCCAGGAGCTTTACATTCTCCATCATTCGGTGCGCCGGGTCCTTGCACAGCACCCACACGTGAGCGTGGTTTATTCCATGGTCGGCAATTACATGACCAGCATCGACATGGCGGGGGCCTCAGTCTCCATGTTGGTGCTGGATCCGGAGCTGAAAGAGCTGCTGTTTGATCCCTGCGAGACCCCGGCGCTCCACATAACAGGTCCGCAGCCGCCGGTGTCCGATTCTTGGACGGAACCAGCCGTCCATCCCCATGTTACCCCCAGCGATACCATCGAAACCGATCCCGCCTGGGCTGTGGTTCTGGAAGACCGGCTGTCCCTGTCCAATCTGATCTATCTGGTGGACGCGATGAGCGAGTGTGTGATTCGCAACGAGGTTCCCTTCTGCGAGTTGGACGCACATGCCGGAGACGGAGACTTTGGTATGAGCATTGCCAAAGGCTTCCGGCAATTAAAAGAGGAGTGGCGGCAGATCACTTCCGACGTTGATACAATGGCGGAATTTCTCTCCCGCTGTTCCCTGGTAATTCTGGAGCATTGCGGCGGAGCTTCCGGCCCCATTTGGGGATCGGCCTTCCGGGCCGCATCCCGGTACTGCGAGGGAAAAGATCGTCTGAATCGACAGGAATTTGCAGCGCTGCTGGCCGACGTGGTCCTCGGAATTCAGGCCACCGGGCAACGTTCCTTTGGCCGCGGCGCCGTGGTGGGGGATAAAACTCTGATGGATGCGCTGATTCCCTGCGCCGAACTGTGGCATGATATGTGCCTGGAAGACTATTCCTTTGTGCATCTGTTCCGGTTGGGGGCGGAGGCCGCCGTCGCGGGAGCCCAGCGCACGGAGCAGATGGTGGCCAGGATGGGCCGTGCGGGTACTGTGGGGAAGAGAAGCCTGAGCTATCCCGATGCCGGTGCCCACGCCCTTGGCGTGATTTTTACCGAACTTGCTGAGAAAATCCGCGAATAGGGAATGATACAAGCAGCGCTCCGGTGCACAGGATGTACCGGCGATCCCCACAGGAGGAATGAACATGGAGTATCAATTGGAACTGATTGACGTCGCCAAACACTATAAAAGCTTTGTGGCGGTGGATCGCGTCAATCTGCAAATCGAAAAGGGAGAGATTATCTCGCTTCTGGGCGCCAGCGGGTGCGGCAAAACCACCACACTTCGAATGATCGCCGGCTTGATCGAACCCACAAACGGCACGATCCGCATTCAGGGGAAGGACATGCACCAGGTCCCTCCCCACAAGCGGGATCTCTCCATGGTGTTTCAGAATTACGCTCTGTTCCCCCATCTGAGCGTCTATGAAAATATCGTATACGGCTTAAAAATGCGGAACATCCGGGACAAAAAGGTTTTGATGGAAAAGGCCGGGGAGATGATGGAAATCGTTCAGCTCCACGGGGTGGAAAACCGGCTGCCCAGAGAACTATCAGGCGGTCAGCAGCAGCGTGTCTCCTTGGCCCGGGCCATGATTGTAGAGCCGAAGGTGATGCTGTTTGACGAACCTTTGAGCAATCTGGATGCCAAGCTGCGGGAAAAGACACGGGTCGAGATCCGTAATCTGTTGAAAAAAATGAACGTGACTGCAATCTACGTGACCCACGACCAGGAGGAGGCCCTTACCATCTCTGACCGCATTGCCGTCATGAACCAGGGGCGGATTGAGCAGATCACCGTGCCTACCAAGCTCTACACCGAACCGGCTACCAAATTTATTGCCGGCTTTGTGGGCCACGCCAACTTTTTCGAAGGCGCCGTTCAAAGCGCGGAGGGCGGCCGCATTGCTGTAAAGACTGCGGGCGGGCATGAGATCCGGGCAGTCGTCCCCGTGGGAGAGAACACACGGGTTGGAACGCGCGTATCTCTTGTCATCCGCCCTGAAAATATTCGGGTGCGGGATATTCCTGCCGATGCCGCAAACGTCATCACCGGCGTGGTGACGGCCCGGATCTATTTGGGCGCTACCATTCGTTACCTGGTGAATGCCGGGGAGGAACGGGAAATTGAAATTGATCTTCAAACCAAGAACTTGGTCGACTGTAAGGAGGGAGATGTCATCCGGTTCTCCCTGGACGAAGGAAGCCTGATCTTGGTGGATAGATAAATGCCTCAACTTGAAAGGAGAACGAAAATGAAAAAGATTACCGCACTGCTTCTGAGCGCAGCCATGTCTCTTGCCCTGGTCTCCTGCGGCAGCACCGCGTCCTCCGGTGGCTCCTCCTCGTCAGCTCCGTCTGGCAGCGGCTCCGGCAGCGCAAGCGGCGCACTGCCCTATGCCGGACAAACCCTGGTGGTTCAGGTCTGGGGCGGCACCTACGAGGAAACTCTGCGCAATTATGTCATCCCAAGCTTTGAGGAAAAAACCGGTGCCACGGTAGAAGTGGTCAGCGGCGCGGCTCCTCTGTCCCAGCTGGCCACGGAGGGGGACAACGCGTCCATCGACGTGCTCCACGTGGATACCTTCGAGGTGGTTCAGGGCACCAACATGGGGGTGCTGGAGCCGCTGGATGTCAGCAAGCTTGAAAATGCTCCCGATCTGTACGACGAGGCGTTTATGTATGACACCGCCGTTGTCACGAACTGGGGCACTTACGGGATTGTATACCGTGCCGACCTGGTAAAAAGCGAACCCACCAGCTGGCTGGACCTGTGGGATCCCGCCTATGCCGACGGTAAGATCGGCATGATCGACTACAGTATGGGCGGCGGCTTGGAATTTTTGGAGGCCATCTCCCGCATCCAGGGTACTCACATTGAGGACACCGCCAACTGGGACAACCTATTCGACAAGCTGCAGTCGCTCAAGGGGAATATCGGCATCTACGCCAGCCAGCACGCAGACCTGGAAAGCGCGTTGTCAAGCGGGGATATTGTCGCCTCCGTGGAAACCAACGGCCGGGCCATCGGCCTGATGAAAGAGGGCTATGACGTCAAGTTCTGCCAGCCGAAGGAGGGTTCCATCGCCATGACCTCTCTGGCTGCAATCAGCAGCGGTTCCACCAAAAAGGACCTGGCTTATCTGTTCGTCAACGAACTGCTCAGCCCCGAAGCACAAAAGGCCTATGCGGAAAACAACTACTATGCTCCCTCGAACTCCAAAACCGTAATTGACGCGGAGCTGCAGGGCTACATGCCCTATGGCCAGGAGCAGGTCTCGAACTTGGCCTATATGGATTCCGCCGCGCTGGAAAATGTCAAGGCCGACCTGATCGATCGCTGGAACCGGGATTTTAAGTAACCCCTCGCGGAACGCCACAGGGACTTCTGCGTCCCTCCTGGAATCCGGGCTTTCTCCCGCAGCAAGACGCACTGCATCCTGTTATTCCCACTCTGCCCTGTAAAAAGGAGGGAACGCAATGAACCGGGAAAAAGACACCTGGTCTTATATTAACATTTGGTATCTGCTCATCCCCCTGGCGTATGTAGGGGTCTTCTTCGTCATCCCGCTGCTCAAAATGATCTACATGAGCTTATTTGTGTTTCAGGGGGTGGCCAAGCCCTTAGGCGCCTTTACATGGGCAAATTATACAAAGTTTTTGCTGGACCCCTACTACTGGAAGGTTCTCGGCATTACCGTAGGGTTGAGCTTTCTCTCCGCAATTCTCTGCGCCGTGATGGGGTATCCCATTGCCTATCATCTGTGCCGTATGCAGACAAAGGCAAAGCATTTGATGACGGCCATGGTCATCTTGCCCCTTTGGGTCCCCATCACGGTCCGCCTGTTCGGAATGATGGCCATTGTAGAGTCCGGAACCTGGATTGCGGTGGAGCTTGGCCTGGTATACTGCGGACTGCCCTACATGATTATGATCTTAACCGGCCCCATCGGCAACATCAACCGCAGCGTAGAAGAGGCGTCTTATGTCTGCGGCGCCGGATTCTGGACCACCTTCTTCCGCGTGACCTTCCCGCTGACCATCAAGGGCCTTGTTTCGGGCTTTATGCTGGTATTTGCGCTGAACACGGCGGCGTTTGTGGTTCCCGTTATGCTGGGCAACGGCAAGATCGTCACCATGACAACTCTGATCTATCAGCAGGCAACCTATATCTACAACTGGGGCTTTGCTTCGGCTATCTCGGTCATCTTCCTGGTCGTTTCAATGACCATGACCAATTCCGGCAAGCTTTATGATGTTTGGACGGCACGAAGGACTGCAAAGTCGGAGAAGATTCTAAGAGCGGCCATTCGCTCTGGAGAGGGGGAGTAACGCGGTGAAACTGACAAAGCTGGCCGGAGCGCTGGTGCGTCTTTTGGTTTATCTCTTTCTGCTCAGTCCGCTGCTGGTCATCGTATTTACGGCCTTCAGCGACACCAACCGAGTCGTGTTCCCGCCCCGGGGCTTTACCCTCCGCTGGTTTGATCAGGCGCTGCACAGCGCGGAATTTACCTCCTCGCTCCTTTTGAGCATCCGGATTGCCATCATTAGCGTGCTGATCGCCTGCGTTTTGGGCACCATGATCAGTCTATGGTTCTGGAAGTCCACCAGTCGGGCCAAGGGGGTATTCGAGTCCATTTTCCTTGCCCCTATCGTCATCCCCACCATCATCAGCGCGGTGGCCTTTCTGCAGTACTTCGCCCTGTTTGGCGGCCTGTTCTCCAATTACTGGAAGCTTTGCCTGACTTACGCCATCATCCAAATGCCCTATGTGATCCGAACGGTGACGGCAAATCTGGTGGGATTGGACACCAGCTTTGAAGAGGCGTCCCTGGTGTTGGGCGCCTCCCCTCTGCGCACGCTGTTTCACGTAACGCTGCCCTGTATCCGACAGGGAATCGTGGGCGGCGCGGTGTTTTCCTTTGTGGTGGCCTTTGACGAATGCGTCATTATCATGTTTATGAAAAGCGCCAAAACCGTCACCTTCCCGCTGAGACTCTACTCGTACATCACAGAGTCCTTCACGCCGCTGATCTCGGCCTATTCCACACTGTTTATCGTAGCTGCGGCAATCGTGCTCTATGTCGTGGAAAAAAAGATCGGGTTGAGCAAGCTCTATTGAAGCAAGTCAACTTCTCCGGCAAAACCAGAGGCTTGCATACGCTCGATCAAAACATCATACGGACGAAGCCCCTTAAGGGACCCCGAACGATTTGCCGACCGCATTTCGTTTACGGGCTACCCCTTAAGGGGTTTGCGCTGCCTCGCTGTGCTTGCGCCAGCTCCCGTTCTCAGCGGTTGCCTTTTCCCCTGCGGTGGGGGTATAATGGATGCACAAAAAACATGCGAGGTGCCGGATGAACACCACAAAAGAAAAAAACGCAATCCTAAACGCGGTGGAATGCCTCTATTCGGACCCTGCCGTGTCCGAGCGGGAATACTATTCCGATTTCCGCCGCCGGTGGGACGCACTGCTGCACAAGGCGCTGGAGAGCGGGGAATGCTATCTTGAGCATAGGGCGGAGGCCGTGTTGACGGTACCGCACAGCTATGGCGGCGTGGACTTCACGCTTCATTTTGACCAGCTCAAGATGGCCGACTGGTTCCAGCAGGAGCTGCTACACAGGCGGCACACCGTTTTCCTTGCCAAGCGGCTGAAGCGCTCCACGACCGGAGTGCTCACATTCCACGAATCCATCTGCCGCTATCACGCCGGTGAACCTGAATCCGCGCTGACCCAGGAGGTTAAAAACATCTTCGCCTGTGCCCTGCCCGGAATCCCGCCGGAGCTGCGCATTGTTTACGGCAACAAGTGGGTGGATTCTCGGTTCCATGCGCTGCGTACGCGGTCGCTGCATCTTTACCTGATCCAGACCGACTACGTGCCGGCGTTTCTGTCCGACTCCTTCGAGCTGTGCCTATACCTCTTTTTGATGGACTGCTGCATCATTAAGGAGAACTATACCAAGGTCAAGGACAGCGACTTGCGGCAGTTTTTGCACATTTTCCGCCCATCGCCCATGCTGAAGATCAAGGGTCTTACCGATGCAGAGGCTTAATCCTCCTCACCAAAGAAAAACCCCCTTAAGGGACGCCCGAAGAAGTTCTTCTTCAAGTCCCTTAAGGGGTTTTATTCGGATCAGACACCCGCAGCAACCGAGCAGGCCTCCTGCTTAGATAGAGGTCCGCTCATTGCAGCTCATTGTAGGAAAGATTGTCCATGTCATCAAAGGCCTGGTTTTCTCCGCCCATCGCCCAGATAAAGGTGTAGTTGGAGGTGCCGCAGCCGGCATGGAGCGACCAGGAGGGGGAGATGACCGCCTCGTAGTTCTGCATGACGATGTGCCGTGTCTCCTGGGGCTGCCCCATCAGGTGCATCACCACGTTCCCCTCCGGCAGGCCGAAATAGGAGTATATTTCCATTCTGCGTTCATGGGTGTGAGGAGGCATGGAGTTCCATACGCTGCCGCTGTCCAGCTGGGTCAGGCCCATGGAAAGCTGGCAGGTCTCCAGCACATCGGGGTGAATGAACTGATTGATCACGCGCTTATTAGCGGCCTCGGCGCTGCCGCAGGGGCGCTTGTTGGCGCTCTGAATGGGAATGAACGTCGTTTTGCAGACCTTGTGCGCCGGAGCAGACACCAGGTAGAACCGGGCCGGATTTTCTGCGCAATCGCTGCCAAAGGTCACCTGCTTGGTGCCTTTTGTGATGTACAGACAATCTTCAAACCCCATGGCAAATCGTTCCCCGTCCGCCTCAATCCAGCCCGGGCCGCCCAGATTAAACACGCCGGCTTCCCTGCGCTCCAGGAAAAAGTTGGTTCCAAAATTGCTCCAGACGTCGATCCCCTGATCAATCGGCAGCACTTCGTTGACCGGCATAATGCCCAGCACAACCATGCGGTCAACATGGGAATAGACGGCCTGCACCGTATCAGGCTGATACAGATTTTGGATCAGGAACTCCTTGCGCAGTTCCTCGGTCGTGTACCGCTTCACATCATTTGGGCCGCTGGAATATCGAATATCCAACTTAAATCATCTCCTGTTCGCTTTTCTGTGTCAGATGGAACGCAAAGCCGCCAATCTCATCGCTGGAATAGATCAGCTTTAGCTTGCCGTCCTCGCCATACTGCGCGGTGCTTTCATCAAACCGGATGCCTTTGCTCTCCAGCCAAGCACGGGCAGTACCGGCGTCGTTTGTACCAATGGCAAAATGCCCGTGCGTGCCGCGGAAGGGCTTTTTCATGATCTCAAACTGTTCGTTTGCAAACCACGACCCATCCGTTTCCCGCAGGGGGAACCCAAACAGCTCCGCCATACGCATTGCGGTGGCAGTGCCTTCCTCTGCGCCGGACTGGTTCAGTCCCACATGCAAAAGCTCAAAGCCAAACTTGTTTTGATCCATAACATTCACACCTTTTTATCAGCAAAGGCCCAGAGCCTGGGGAATAAACATGGTCACCCAAGGCACATAGGTTACCAGCAGCAGGCTCAGTAGGATAATCGCAAAGAAGGGCAGCAGCATCTTGATGATCTGCTCAATTTTGACGCCGTTGACGCGGCAGCCCGCAAACAGAATTGCACCCACAGGAGGCGTCAGCGTGCCCACACACAGATTCATGACCATCATAAGGCCAAAGTGAACCGGACTCATCCCCCAGGTCTGCACGATCGGCAGGAAAATGGGCGTGAAAATCAGCACAGCGGGTGTGGGATCCATAAAGCATCCCACGATCAGCAGGATGATGTTCATGATGAACAGAATCACGTACTTGTTGCTGGTGAAGCCAAGGATGCCGTTTGCGACCAGGGCCGGAATATGGGTATAGGACATCACGTAGCCCATGATGCCGGAAACACAGACCAAATACTCAATCACAGCCGTGGTCTTGACGCTTTCAAACAAGACCCTGGGCAAACTCTTAACCGAGATGTTTTTATAGATAAAACCCAGGATAAGGGAGTACATAACCGCGATGGCAGAACCCTCGGTCGCGGTAAAAATGCCGCCCAGGATACCACCGATGACGATTACGATCATCAGCAAGCTGGGAATCCCCTCCCACAGGGTCTTCATGACAAACTGAAAACTGTAGTGCTCTTTGGAAATATATCCGCGTCTCTTTGCCATGATTCCGGCAATGATCATACAGCCAAGGCCCCAAATGACACCCGGCATATAACCGGCCATAAACAACGCCGCGATGGAAACCGAGCCCGCGACCGTAGAATAGACAATCATAATGTTGCTGGGGGGAATCATCATGCCGGTCGGGCCGGAAGCAATATTGCAAACTGCGATGTACTCGTCAGAATAGCCCTCTTCCTTCTCCATGGGGCCCAGAATACCGCCCATTGCCACGGCAGCGGCAACACCGGAGCCGGACATGGCTCCAAAGAGCATATTTGCAACGATATTGGTCTGCGCCAGCGAGCCGGGCAGACGGTGCGCCACCAGCTTGGCGCAGCCCACAAGGCGCCGCGCAATGCCGCCGGAGTTCATCAGATTCCCGGCCAGCACAAAGAAGGGAATGGCCAGAAGGGAAAAAGAGTTGACACTTTGGAACATCTTCTGCGCGGAAACCATGACAAAGCCAACGTTTGGCATGATGATAAACATGGCCGCCGCAGATCCGAGTCCGATGCTCAGTCCGATGGGAAACCCGAATGCAAGCGTGATGAAAATGAGAGCAATCATAACCACGCCCGCCAAGGCTGTTGATGTCATTTCTGTCTACCTCCTTATACGGTACCGGTGGGCTCGTCACCCGAGATGTGCTCACCCTTGCGGTAAACATCGACTGCGCGGACGCAATTATACACTGCGTAATAGAGCGTAATCACGCCGGTAAACGGAATAGACGCATACAGGATCCCCTTGGAAATATGCAGTGAAGGGTCGACCTGAACCGCCTGCTTTGCCGTATAGAGCCAGCCGCCCCATACGCAAATCAGGACAATAAACGCAAACAGGAAGATGTTCGTTACGATCTCAACGATCATGCTCATCTTCGGTGGAAAACGATCCTTCAGTATGTCAATGGTCAGATGCTCCCGGCTGCCATAGATATAAGCGCTGCCAAACATAATCATCCATACAAAAAGATACTGGGACAATGCTTCGGAAATTGCACTGGGGGACGAGAACACATAGCGGGCAATCACCTGATAACAGACCAGAACAGCCATAATCCCCAGCGTAACAATTCCAAGGAGTTCCAGTACCTTGTCAATCGCAAACTTAGTCTTATTTAAAGCTTTCACAAAGGAGCCTCCCTTTCCCTTTCGGTCTGGAAAAACGGCCCACAGCGTGCTGTGGGCCGTTATATCCTCCAAACTTGTATTTACCGCTCAGAAAGGATCGCTTCGTAAACGGATTTGGTCATATCGCTGCGGCTGGCAACATCGGCAATCAGATCCTTGCACTTTGCCTGGAACGCGGGAACATCAGCCTCAGAGAAGGTAACACCCTTGCCTTCCGCTTTCGCAACATAATCCGACCGGAGCTGCTCGCACAGATCAAACATGTAGGGGATGGACTCAGTGGCGACCTTCTTCAGGGCCGCCTGGTCATCCGCGGACATGGAATCGAAGACCTTGGCATTGATACACAGCTCATCGGGAATCATCAGGTGGCCGGTATAGTTGTAGTAAGGCGCGACTTCGTACTGAACCAGGTCAACATAAGTAATGATGTTGTTCTCAGCGCCGTCCAGCGTACCGGTCTGGATCGCAGAGTACACATCGCCCTGCGCCATCGCAATCCCAACGCCGCCCATATCGTTCATCATCGCGATGCAGGTATCGGAACCCATCACACGGATCTTCATGCCCGTAAGTTCCTCAGGGGTGGTAACCGGAGCGTTCTTGGTGTACAGATTGCGGGGGCCCAGGGAGTAGGCAGAGAGGACGACAAAGCCATACTGCTCGGTGGTGGCATAGAGGTCATCCAGCTTGCCGGAGACGAAAACCTTCTCCTGGTGCTCGACACTGTCGTACACATAGGGGGTGCCGAGGATGGCGAAGTCGGGAGCATAGTTCTCAATAATGGAGTTTGCAACCAGAGTCATGTCCAGGGTGTCCATGGTGCACTGCTCAAGCGTCTGAGCCTGGTCGCCCAACTGTGCGTCGGGGTAGATCTCAATGGAATAGCGGCCTTCGGTCGCGTCATACAGATCGTCGCTCAGCTTCTGCAGCGTCTTTGCTTCGGGATTCTCAATGGTCTGGTTGAACGCGCACTTTAGAACGGTCTGGCCGACTTTCTCCGCGGAATCGTTGGCAGGGGTCGATGCAGCCGGGTTGGAAGCAGCAGGGTTGGAACTTGAACCTTCCGCCGGGGTGGTTTTGGTCTGACCGCACGCGGCCATGGACAGAGCCATAGCAAGGGTCAAGATCGTTGCAAATAGTTTTTTCTTCATAAATAATCCTCCTATTATTATATTGTTAGATCGTTGTATCGACAAAATAAAAATCGTGTCGGAGTTTTTTATATGCGGACACCATCTACAATCTGCATGTGCTGTTCACAGCCGATTGACGGGATAGCAAACCTTCTCACCCTTTGCAAACCGAGCCGCTTCCTCTGCCACTTTTTGTTTCAGTTCCCGCGCTGCCTCTTCGGAATACCAGGCAATATGCGGGGTGCAGATATAGTTTTCCAACTCAAACAGCGGGCTGCCGGGACGCATGGGTTCCTGCACAACGACGTCCAGTCCCGCCGCACCGATCATCCCGGTGCTGAGCGCCGTATACAAATCCGCCTCACTGACGATTCCGCCACGGGCAGTATTGACAAGCACCGCATCCGATTTCATTTTTTCAAAGGCCGCTAAATCAAACTTGCCGCGTGTCTCCTCGTTCAGCGGGCTGTGAATGGAAATGGCATCGGATTTCTCCAACAGCGTATCAAAGGAAACGATCTTGACGCCATCAACCTCGCCGCCAAGTCCCAGCTTGGGATCACAGGCAATCAGCTCCACATCAAATCCCTTCATGCGCCTGGCAAAGGTCCTTCCGATTCGGCCCAACCCATAGATGCCCACCGTTCGCCCCGGAATTCGATGGATTGGAATCGCACGGGTATAGTCCCATTTTTCTCCTTTTGTGCAGCGGTCCATCAGGCACACCTTTCTCCACAGAGCCAGCAGCATACTCGCCGCCTGGTCCGCCACTTCATTCATGCCGTAATCCGGAACATTACACACCTGCACACCAAGCTCTGTTGCAGCAATTAAATCTACATTATTGACGCCAACGCCGTAACGGACAATTTGCTTCAGCTCTGGAGCCAGGGCCTGGAGCACCTTCCTGGTAAAAGGGGCATACTGATTGATTGCAATTTGATATCCCCTGCATGTTGCAATCAGATCGTCCTCCGTCCTGCACTGAACCAGTTCATAGGTCAGCCCCTCTTTTTCGAAGACCGCATTTTCCTGATCCATTGACGCATGGTCACAATCTGTCACAATAATCTTCATAAACGATTCTCCTCGCCCTAATCCGGCATGAAACAATCCGGGTTGCACCGTTTTCAAAATACAATTTGTATGACTGCCTTTTCATACATTTTGTACATGTTCCATTTTTTGTTAATTCGTATTTACGTTTACGTTTCGTGTTTACGAATAAAATTATACTGATATTACCATAGGTTGTCAATATCGTTTCTCTATTTTTGGATATATCTTTAAAAATGGAAGCTTTGTTTTGTGCTTTTCAACAATACAAATTTTAGAAACACTTGCTTTTATGTATTTTTTTGGCTATACTGGATAAATATAAATACAAATATATAGGGTGGGTCTCCATGAAAATAAATCGAACTGCTCAGCGTACCATGCAGATTCTGTCGTACATTTCCGAGCATCCCTCCGGTGTCGATCTGGACCACATATGTGAGGCACTCTGTCTGCCAAAAACAAGCGCATACGACATTGTGACGACCTTGGTTGAATGCAATATGCTCCAAATCATTTACGGACAAAAAAACCAATATACGCTAGCAATCGGTATCTATCAGATCGGTATGGGTTACCGCAATAATATCAACTACACAAAGGCGTTTGAAGAACCTCTGCGCAACCTTGCATTCGAGCTGCATAAGACGGCGTTTTTCGCCGTGGCCAATCAAACCGATGTTGTCTATCTCATCAAATGCGAGCCGGAGCACCCGGTCCTTACCACCGGAAAAATCGGCGGCATTAACCCCATGTACTGTACTGCGCTTGGCAAAGCGATCCTCTCTCAAATGCCGGTGGAAACGCAGAAGGAGCTGATCTCCAAGATGCATCTGACCCGGCGAACCAGTTATACCCTAACCGACCCGCAGGCCCTGTTGGCCGATTTGGAAAAATGCCGTCAACGCGGTTATGCCGTTGATCATCGCGAGTTGGAGGATCATGGCTTGTGTGTCGCGGCGCCTGTGCTGGATGATGACAATTGCATCGTAGGTGCCATCAGCGTCTCGGATCTCTATCGGCCAGACGAAGACTATCATGCCGTGGGCGAGCGCGTAAAACAGGTTGCGTTGTACCTGTCCACACTCTATGGCCACAATGGATCCAATTGATGTGCATTCGCTTACTTTCCCCGTTTTGCCTCGCACCCGAAAAAGGGACAGACCTTCCGTCTGTCCCTTTTCTTTTTTATTGTTCATGTTTCCTAAGCGGTCTTGTCAGGGTGCATTCCCATTGGCTTCCCACAGGGCCTGTGGCTGCCTTCTTCAATCGAACGTATACATGACCTTAATGGAATTGCTCCCCTTTGTGGTAGCCAAGTCAAATCCCTTTTGCGCCTCGTCGGCAGACAGAACATGGGTGATGACCTTCTCAAAGTTGGGATCTTTGTCCATGATTTGTGCTGCAATCGCAAAATCGTTGAAGCGGTATACGCGCGTAAACTCGATTGTTACTTCTTTAAACATTCCCTTGATAAACGGCATACTGGCAGGCTTCGCATAGGCGGCAATCACCAGAATATGCCCATGTACTTTCACCGCATCCAGCAGCATATTGGCCACCGGCTGCACGCCGGCGCAGTCGATCACCCAGTCAAAGCCATTGCCGCCCGTACGGCCCTTACAATATTCTTCGATGTTCAGATCCGCCGCGCTGACCACTTCAAAGCCCATTTCTCTGGCAAGGTTTGCGCGGAATTCGTCGGTTTCAAAGATCAAAATGGAGGATGCGCCAAACTGACGCAGACACAGCGCGGTGCACAGGCCAATGGTACCGCAGCCAATCACCAACGCGTTGTCGCCCAGCTTGAACCCGCGATTGCGCAGCGCATGCACACATACCGCAACCGGCTCCACCAGGGCGCCCAGCTTGAACGAAACGCCATCCCCCAGGGGAATGATACTGTCCTTCGGGACCTCCGCGTATTCACCGAATCCGCCGTCACAGTCGATCCCCAACAGCTTCAATTCGTTGCAGACATGGGCATTGCCGGTGAGACAGGGCTCACAGTGGCCGCAGGACAGCAGGGGATACACCGTGACCGGAGTTCCCTTTGGGATACCGGGCACATCGTCACTTTCCAGCGTACCCGAAAATTCATGACCCATGACCAAGGGGGCTTTGGCGCGGGGATGGGTTCCCGCATAGATATTGAGATCCGTGCCGCAGATACCGGCATGAGAAATTTTGACCAGTGCCCAGCCCTCCCGTGGCTCCGGCTTGGGAACGTCGCGTACCGCGACTTGTTTGGCTCCCTCATAAACGATTGCTTTCATCGTTTTCCCTCCATGATTTAAATAATGTTGTGAAACTTATCTTTGCACGCGGCCGGTACCGTCGCCGCCCATCAGCTTTTCCACGTCGGAAATACCCACGCGGTTGAAGTCGCCAATGACGCTGTGTTTCAGGCAGGAAGCCGCCACAGCAAACTCCAGTGCCGTCTTCTTGTCGTCATAGGTGGTTAAGCCGTAAATCAGCCCGCCGGCGAAGCTGTCGCCGCCGCCCACCCGGTCGACGATGTCGCGGATTTCATACTTCTTGGACACGTAGAAGTCCTTCCCATCGTTCAGGCAGGCCGCCCAGCCGTTCCAATCGGCACTCCGGCTCTCACGCAGCGTGATGGCGATCATCTTCATGTTGGGGTATGTGGCCAGGACCTTATCGCTGAGTGCCTTGTACTTCCCCAGGTCGAGTTCCCCGCTCTCCACCACCACGTCGGCCGTAATCTCAAGGGATTTCTGTACGTCCTCCTCGTTGGCGATGGCGATATCCACATAGTTCGCGATCTCGCGCATGACCTCAGCGGCCTTTTTCCCGTACTTCCATAGATTCTTGCGGTAATTCAAATCGCAGGAAACTGTGATGCCGCGCTTTTTTGCTTCCTTTACGCTCTGGATGGAAAGCTCCATGGCAGATTCGCTGATGGCGGGGGTGATCCCGGTGATGTGGAACCACTCCACGTTCTCAAACGCCTGATCCCAATTGATATCGCCGGGTTTTGCCATGGCAATGGACGAGTATTCCCGGTCGTAAACCACCTTGCTCGGGCGCTGATTGGCGCCGCCCTCCAGGTAATAGATGCCCATGCGGCCCTTTCCGCTGACGATGCGGCTGGTATCCACAGCAAAACGGCGCAGCTCAGCCTTGCAGGCATCCGCGATGGAATTCTCCGGAAGAACCGTCAGATAGCTCACGTCTTTCCCATAATTGGCCAGCGAGACCGCGACATTCGCCTCGCCGCCGCCAAACGTTGCCTCCATCATAGGAGATTGGAAGAAGCACTCCTGACCGGGAGCCTTCAAACGGAGCATGATCTCCCCAAATGTTAAAAATTTCATTCTGATGCCCCTTTCTTATTTTTGAAGCAGATGCACGGCGAATCCGCCGAACTGCTGCTTCAGGTACACGGCGATGAGTTTGTCTCCCTTATACTTGGCGGTGGACTCATCCAGCTCGAAGCCGGCCTTGGCCAATTCCACAGCCGCGCGGGGGATGGAATTGGTGCGAATCGCAATGTGGCCCATATCCCCCAGATACTTGGACTTCATGACCTCCACGGCGGAGCTGGCAAAATTAGAGCTGTTGCCCTTCTTGGTCTCGAAGCCGAACGCGGTGTTCAGTTGATTGCAGACCGCCTCGGAGGCGTCGCCGTCAGTGGTATTGACCCCAATATGCGCCACCTCAAATCCCAGCGCGATGTTCCGCGCCTCCTTGCACAGCGCGGTGATTGTATCGAAGTTGTGGGCGGAAATGTCCGCCTTGCTGCACAGCCAGCTGCCGCCCACGGCATGGATAAAGGGCGCTGCGATGTACTCGTCCAGATTTTTGGCACTGACACCGCCGGTGGGGATAAACTTGATGCCGCCGAACGGGCCGGAGAGACTCTTCATCGCGGTAAGCCCACCATAGACATTGGCAGGGAAGAATTTGACCACCTTCAGGCCATGCGCCATGGCGGCCATAATTTCGGTTGGGGTCACGCAGCCGGGCGTAACCGCCACAGCGTTCTCCACACACCACGCCACAACTTCTTCACAGTAGCCAGGGGAAACGATAAACGTTGCGCCAGCCTCCACAGCCGCTTTGCACTGCTCCAGCGTAAGGATGGTACCGGCCCCAACCAGCATCTCGGGGCATTCCTTCGCCACAGCGGCGATGGAGTCCTTTGCAGCGGCAGTGCGGAAGGTAATCTCCATGACGTCGATGCCACCGGCCAGGAGTGCTTTGGCGGTGGGGACAGCATCCTCTGCGTGTTCAATTACAACCACAGGGACGATTCCGGCATTGCTGAGACGATCTACGATTTCCATCGTTGGGATTCCCCTTTCCATTTTTATTATTTTACTAAATAGCCGCCGTCCACGGGAATGACAGCGCCATTTAAGTAGTCGGATGCATGCGAGGACAGGAAAATCGCACAGCCCTTCATGTCCTCTGCGGTACCCCAGCGGTGAGCGGGGATTCGATCGGTAATCTCTTTGAAGCGCGGGTTGTTTGAATCGGTCAGAGCTGTATTCATCTCAGTATCCATATAACCCGGCGCAATACAGTTTACCGTAATGCCCCTGCTGGCCAGCTCATTGCACATGCCTTTGGAAAACTGGGCAACGCCGCCTTTGGCCGCTGCATAAGCAGGGACCGTGACGCCGCCAAAGAACGACAGCATGGAGGCGATGTTCACGATTTTGCCATATGGCTTCTCTTTCTTAAGAAATTCCTTGGCAGCCAACTGACTCAACACGAAAGGTGCCGTGAGGTTGACTTCAATGACCTCGTTCCAATCCTTCTGTGGGAATTCCTCGCAGGGATGCCGACGCTGAACGCCGGCCGCATTGATGATGATATCCAAACCACCCAGCAATTCCACCGCCTTATAAAAACCGGCTTCGCGTTCCTCCGCGTTGGACAAATCCACCTTTAAGCCATGGCAGTCAAACCCCTTGGCGCGGAAGTCTGCGGCAACCCGCTCCACTTTTTCATTCGTACCAAAAATCACAACGGAAGCCCCCGCTTCCATAAGCCCCTCGGCCATACCGTGACCCAGACCGCGTGTGCCGCCTGTCACAATTGCTCTCCATCCCTGGATATCAAACAGCTTGGTCATAATGCTCCTCCTCTATTTAAACTTCGCAATTACGAATTATGATTGTATTTACGATTTATAATCCTATCTTAGCAACATGCACGAAAATTGTCAACCGGAAAATGAGATATTTGTTGGTTCAATAACATTTTATTTCATAAGCAAATTCCCCACTTGGTGGCGCCCAGACTTGCTTGTCTTTCACAATGTTGCCGGCAAACTGGCGCCGGGGGTAATGCCATATCAGCAGGTCTTCATTGACGTCCATCAAGTATGCCAAGGCTTCGCTGCAGCCCAGATGGGGTTCAAAAATAAACGGAGGGCAAAATGCCCTCCGTTTATTTTTGAATTGTATTAATGGACTGCCGCAAGGTCTGCCGTCCCTACGGATGGCTTAGAGTCCCGCACACAGGCGTCATGTTATTTGGGAAGTTAATTTCAGCTGCGCGGCTGCATTTACAGATCAGGAAACAAGTCATTCAGCAGAGCGGTGCAGAATCTTTCCTCCCATTTGTACATGCCGGAGTACTCACCGTAGTTCTCGTCCTCGGGGGCGCCCATACCGGTCATCACATAGTAAATAACGTCGCCGGTTTCCCGGTCCATGAAGACACCGGCCAGCAGACCGTAGGCCTCGCCAAAGTGACCGGAGAGCACGATGTCACGATCCTTTACAAAGCGGTCCCCATATTGACTGGTCATGGTCTGAATGGCAAGACCGTAAGAGTAGAACAGGCCAATGGTATGGCCGTTTTGGGCGGCTTCATCATACGTCCAGACAGGAGTAAACATCTCCTCTACAGACTCTGGCTCTAGAATCTGCTTGCCATTGACGGTGCCATTGTTGAGAAACATATCAATCAGGACCTTCATCTCATCCGGAGAGATACGCAGGCCGCCCTGAGGAGAGAAGAGAGAGCCGTTGGTGCCAATCTGGTAGTCGCTGAGGTCGGCAATCATGTCCTCGTCCTGGAGCACAGGGTTGGTAACGATAACCTCGTTGCGATCAGGAACCTGTCCGCGGTAGTCATCAATCTGCGCCACATAGGGGCCGGTGACGTCCCACACGTTTTTCTGCATTTTCTGATAAAGTACCGAGACGTTTTTGATCTCATCCGCATCAAAGTCACCGGGATTATAGCTGGCTTTGATCCCCATAGGTTCCAGGATGTTGGCCTTCATGTACTCATCAAAGCGCTGACCGCTGAGACGCTCGATGATGGTGCCGATGACGGCGAAGTTCAGGTTACAGTAGCAAAAATACTGACCGGGCGTGCAGGAGACACCATCCTCGGTGCTGGCAAAGTGCTCGCCATTCAGCCAGTACTTGCCATCGGGAGAGAAGAACTCCTTTATGCCGTATTCAGGAGGAATGGAGTAAATACTTCCGTCCCGCAGGGACGAGGTGTGCGATAAAAGCATGCGAGGCGTAATCGCGATGTCTGGGAAATTGGGGTTTCGGACCACAAACCCCAGGTAGGTGCTGATGTCCTCGTCCAAATCCAGCTTGCCCTGCTCCACAAGACGCATTGCGCCGATGGTAGTAAAGATTTTTGAAATGGAAGCGGTACGATAGCGGCTGTTCAACTCCAGCGGCAGATTGTTGGCGGGATCCTGCTGATCCAGATAGCGGGAACCTCCCGTGCGCTGATAGGTCAGCTGACCATCCCGGTAGGCCATAACGGCATAGCCGGTGATGGGTGCTGCCGCATCGTTGAGAATTGCGTTGAGATCTTCGGCAACCGGGTCTTCCGCGACCTTGGATAGGTTCAAAAGAACCTGAGCAAGCTCGCCGCAGGTAATGACAGCGTCAGTATCAATAGAGGTAAACACGCCGTTTCCTATCGCCCAAGACAGGGCTGGCTGCGCCCACTCACTGGCTGTGGCATCGGTTCCAGTGAGCACTGCGCGCTTGGTTAGGACCAGATCATAGTTCTTTGCATAACTATACAAGATCACCGCCAGCTGCTCGCGAGTGATGGGGTTAGACGGTCCCATTCTGTTCTGACCGAACCCCACCATCAGGCCGCCCGCACGAACCCAGCGCATTGCGCCGGCGTAGGGCTCGGTCTCATCCACGTCCGCTAACCGGACGCTGCGGTCGGAGGTACTGAGAGCAGGCTTTCCCGCTAATGCGTAGAGGGCCAACGCTACGGTGCTTCTGGACGCGGGTTGCTGGGAAGAAAATTCCTCTCCGTCTGCGGCGGACATCAGTCCGGCGGTCTGTACATACTCAATGGCATCAAGGTAAGGCTCAGAGGAAGAAACATCCGAAAAAGCTGCGGAGGTTTGTACTGTCAATAGGGACAGCAACAGGGACAGAGTCAGCGACAGGGACAGTATGCGTTTTTTCATTGGAATCTCCTTTCTAAAATTCGATATAGAAACGTGTTTCTCCTTGCGTTGCAGGCAGAACATAAAAAAACAGCAGAAACAATAGACACAGTGGTGTCTTTGTTCCTGCTGGGTTTCAAATACTTAGATGTGACTGGAATCACGTCTGGTATTGTGAAGCAGCAATCAAATAATATTTGGCAACGGAGAACGGGTTCTTTTGAATAAAAGTATAGTTTGCATTTGTCAGCCTGTCAAGCGGAAATAAGCGATTTCGTGCAATTTTAAATATAAACGCAACAAATACTTGTTAGAAATGACAATATCAAAGCCAAGCAGTCCAGATTTTGAGCGATGTCCCGTACGTGATCCAGCCGCCTTCCAACTCCATTGCTGCGTGAACGAATGACAAAACGCTCACGGTTCCTCCCGTAAGCGCTTTGTCAGTTTAAGAGGGATCAGAAATAAGGGAAACATCCATCCATGTGGACTCCGGCGTTATAGCCCTCTCGCCTGGCGTTCAATAGCTTCCGAACCTGAAAACAGTCTCCAATTTTCCAGAACTCATACGCCAGTTCTCGGAATTGCTCCGCCTCGTCTTCCAATGGAGCAAACCCAGTAGCCGCAATTACCGTATCTGCCGGTAGGATCTCTTTGCTGCCGTCCTCACAGCACACAGTGACACAACCTTCACCGGCAGATATGCATGGGGTGCTGCTGCGGATATCCGCAACTCTCATTGGCCAAGACCAAGGTGATTATATGGTCTTAACCGAAGCTATGATGAGAAGCGTAACTATATCAATTGGCTACGCGGGACCTATCATTTAGTATCAATGTGGAGGAATCATTCGGCAGAGTGTAACGCTGCCAATTGATGTCCATCGTTGCGCTAAGATCGGCAACTGTGCGACCCAAACACATCAGTTCTCCAGCTTTCTCAGCAGATCACCCAGCGCCTCCGTCATGGCCTCCTCAAAGGTGGGATGGGGCCGCATGGCGTACAACAGCTGCTCCGCGGTTAGGGAGTTGGCGACCGCCTGCGCAAGCTCAGAAATCATATCGGTGCTGTTTTGGCACATCAGCTGCGCGCCGATGATCCGATGGTCGTCCGCTCGGGCCACAATCTTCATAAAACTGCGGTCGCCGTCCTGAATGACGGTTCTGGCGTTGCCGAACATGACACATTTTCCGGTTTTAGCGGGTATCCCCGCTCCCTTTGCCTCTTGCTCTGTCATCCCCACCACGGCGATCTCCGGGCGGCAGTAAATACAGGCGGGCACAACGTTCAAATCCACGCGGTTCTCTCTGCCGCACAGCAAATCCACACAGGCGTTTCCCTGCGCGGAGGCCACATGGGCCAGCTGTACCTTGGAGGACACGTCGCCCACCGCATAGACATGGGGAATCGAGGTCTGATAGCACTCATCCACCCAGAGGCTCCTACCATTTTGTTCGAGTCGAAGGCCATCGGCAAACACGCCCTCCAGACACGGCCTGCGGCCAATGGCGCATAGCACCGCCTCGCCGACCGCTGCGGCAGGCGCGCCTTTGACCGCAAACTGCACCGACAGTCCGGCTTCCTCCCGCTCCACCTTCTGCACCATCGCGCCGGTGAAAATCGTTACGCCCTGCTTTTTAAAGATCAGCTCCAGATTCTGCCCCAGCTCCCGATCCATGGTGGGAAGCAGCCGATCCATCCCCTCCAGGATGGTGACCTCACAGCCCAGATCACGGTAGAACGTTGCAAATTCCACACCGATGACCCCTCCGCCAATGATGACAATGGAGCGGTACAGGTGATCACAGCCCTCCAGCAGTTCATCGGAGGTCATGACCCCGGGCAGCTCCAGTCCTGGAATCGGAGGGCGGGCGGGAACGGAGCCGGTCGCCACCAGAATGTCATCCGAAGTGTAGGTCCGGTCCCCCTCCGCCCCGGTCACCCGGACCGTGTGGGACGACAGGACAGTGCCCGTTCCGGCAATCCAATCCACCTTCGCGCGTTTCAGCATCCCGTAAATGCCGGAGGCGAGTTTCTCGGAAATTTGGCGTTTCTTGGCAAACATGACTTCCATGTCGATCTGTACCGCCTGCGCAGTGATTCCACTGGCGCTCCCGGTACAAATCTCATGGTAGATCTGCGACGAATGCAGCAAGGCTTTGGTCGGGACACATCCCCGGTTCAGGCAGGTGCCGCCCGCCTCGCGGTTTTCCACCACGGCAGTGCGCAGTCCCAGCCCAGCGGCCCGAAGGGCGGCCGTATAGCCGCCGGGACCTGCGCCAATGACAATGAGCTGATAATCATTCATATCAAATCTCCTGTTCTGCCAGCATCCGGCAAAGGTCGCGGCAAATATCCTCCCGCCTGAGCTCCGCCCGGAGGCGCTCCTGCATTGCCGATAGAGAAAATCGGCAGCCCGTCAGGACCTGTTCCAACTCCGGTGCAAGATCCCAGTCCATGGCATCCGAATAGATTTTTGTCTGCCGGATTACCCCTTCTTCCGTGAGCAGCTGCAGCTGGAGATCCCCCCAGTCAAAGCGCGCTTCACAGGAAAAGGTAAACGGGAGCTTGGCGCCATACAGCCACGCCCAACTTTCGTTGCGCTGCCGCAGCACCTCAATGGCGTCGTGGTCCAGCTCCTTGCCGGAACGCCGCTGGATGGAAAGGCCATAAACCGCTTCAAATGCAGCTTCCATCCGCTGTGCCATCTCCGGACAGGTCAGTCCCGGAATATAGTCCCGCAGATTCACCACCCGGGAGCGCACGGAAGCTACGCCTTTGGTCTCCAACTTGGCTTTCGATGGGCTGAGGTAACGCCCCAACCGATCCATGTCCACATGAACCAGCAGGGTTCCGTGGTGATAGGAGCAGCCGCCGCTTTGATAGAACGCGTTGCCGGAAAACTTTCGCCCTTCCGCCAGAATGTCGTTCCGCCCGGATGTCTCCACCGGAATTCCCATGTCTTGGCATGCCCGGCAAATCACCGACAGCTGACGCGTTACATCATAGTCCGCGGTGGACACCAGAAAGGTGAAATTCAGGTTTCCCAGGTCGTGGAACACCGCTCCTCCTCCGGAGAGGCGGCGGGCAAGATGCCCGCCCTCCTGCTCCAGCAGCGTGGTCCGGCACTCCTTCCAGGCGTTCTGATTCCGGCCGATGACCACGGTATTCTGGTTCTGCCACAGATAGAGAATGCAGCAGCCGGGCTTTACATGTTCCAGCAAATACTGCTCCAACGCCAAGTTGTAATGTGGGTCCACGCGGTCGCTTTGAACGACCTGAATGTTTTCAATCATGTCGTTTGCCACCGCAGGATGGGATTCCGGGCGGCACGGACCTCGTCCGGGCGGCCAATCTGGGCAGAGTGGGGCGCCTGGTGCATAAACTCCGGCTCCTCATGGGCCAGCGCATACAGCTTGCGGAATACCTCCGCCGCCCAATCCAGGGTCTCACGGCTCTCCGTCTCCGTAGGCTCCAGCATCAACGCCTCGTGAACGATCAACGGGAAGTACATCGTGGGGGGATGCATCCCATAGTCGATGAGCGACTTGGCCACATCCAGCGCGGACACGCCGGTCTCCTGTTTGAATTCGGCCAGATCCAGTACAAACTCATGCATACAGATGCGGTCGAACGCAGGTTTAAACGTACCTTGAATCTTCCGCATGAGATAGTTTGCGTTGAGCACGGCGCTCTGAGCCGCCTCGGGAATCCCCTCCCGGCCCAGGGTCATGAGGTAGGTCAACGCCTTCACCACCACCAGGAAATTCCCGGCAAAGCTCCGCACCTGGATGTGCTCCTCGCCGCTCATCAGCAGGGACTGGGGCAGATACCGGGCCAGAAAGTCCTTACAGCCCACGGCGCCTGCGCCGGGACCGCCGCCGCCGTGGGGGGTGGCAAAGGTCTTGTGCAGATTCATATGGATGCAGTCAAAGCCCATGTCGCCGGGCCGCACTACCCCCATCACGGCGTTAAGATTTGCCCCATCGTAATAGCACAGGCCCCCAACCTCATGTACCAGGCGGGTGATCTCCAGGATGTTCTCATCAAAAATTCCAACGGTGTTTGGATTGGTGAGCATCAGCCCCGCGGTGTCGTCCCCCACGGCCGCCTTCAGCGCCTCCAAGTCCACACAGCCATTGGGAGCCGATGGGATATTCACCACCTCAAAGCCGCACATGGAAGCGGTGGCGGGGTTGGTCCCGTGGGCGGAATCGGGAACGATGATTTTCTTCCGTTTTGAATCTCCTCTGGCATCGTGGTACTGTTTGATCAGCAGCACGCCGGTAAATTCCCCGTGGGCTCCGGCGGCTGGCTGAAAGGTCATATCCGCCATGCCGGTGATCTCGCATAGATACCTCTTTGCGGTGTCCAGTACCTCCCGGCAGCCGGCCGTGGTATGGACCGGGGCCAGGGGATGTACGCCGGCAAAGCCGGGCAGAGCCGCCATCTCCTCGTCAATGCGGGGATTGTACTTCATGGTGCAGGAGCCGAGGGGATAAAAGCCGCAGTTGACGCCGTGGACATTGCGGCACAGCTGGGTATAGTGACGGGACAGATCCGTCTCGCTCATCTCGGGCAGACCTGGCGGGGTCGTTCGGGTCTGCGCGTCAGGCAAAGGTACCAGTTCCACATCACAGGGCGGCAGCAGGCTGCACCCCCGGTCGGAAACGCTCTTTTCGAAAATCAGTTTCATTGGGCCAACACCTCCTTGACCATGCGGATGGTCTGATCCAGCGCCTCTTTGGACACCTTCTCCGTGGCGCACCACAGAATGCCGCCCTCCACGGGCAGACCGCCCAGGATGTCGGCCTGTTCCAGAGCCTGGAGCGCCTCCTGGGTTCGGGGCAGGTCTGTGACGAACTCGTGGAAAAATTCCCCGGAATACCGCAGGGAGACTCCGGGAATTTCACACAGACCGCTGGCCAGATAGTGGGCTTTGGCCATGGACTGCTTTGCCGCCTCGGCCATACCGCCGGGGCCCATGGCTGCCATATAGACGGCGGCGGTCAGGGCGCAGAGGGCTTCGTTGGAGCAGATGTTGCTGCTGGCTTTCTCCCGGCGGATATGCTGCTCCCTGGCCTGGAGCGACAGCACATAGGCGCGTTCCCCCTTGCTGTCCACCGTCTCGCCCACGATGCGGCCCGGTAGCTTTCGCATGTGCTTGGAAAGTGTGGTCATGTACCCCAGGTATGGGCCGCCATAGCCAAGGGGCAGGCCCAGGGGCTGACCCTCCCCCACCGCAATGTCTGCGCCGCAGTCCCGGGGCGTTTTCAGAATGGCAAGGGCGATGGGGTTGCAGCCCATGACGTACATGGCACCTGCCTCATGAACCGCCTGTCCCAGGGCCTCGGCGTCCTCCAGTCCGCCGAAGAAGTTGGGCTGCTGGACATAGAAGGAGGCCACATCCGCCGTCAGCATCTCCTTCAGGGCAGTCAAATCGGTGCGGCCGTTCTTTATGGGAACGATCCGCAGCGTGTCGCCGGTTCCGTAGCAATAGGTGCGGATGGTATTGATGACGTCCGGGTGGACGGCGGCGGACACCAGCGTTACCCGGCGCTTCCGGTCCCGGCACATGGCCGCGGCCTCGGCCGCGGCGGTGGCGCCGTCATAGACCGAGGCGTTGGAAACATCCATGCCGGTCAGCTCACAGATCATGGTCTGATACTCAAAGATGGACTGCAGCACTCCCTGGCTCATTTCCGCCTGATACGGGGTATACGCAGTCAGAAACTCCTCCTTGGCGGGGATATACTTGACAATGCTGGGGATATAGTGGTCGTAGGCACCTGCGCCCCGCAGCACCGTGGAGAATACGCGGTTCTTCGCCGCCATGGCGCTCACCGCCCGGCTTACCTCCAGCTCGCTCATGCCGGAGGGCACATCCAAGGGTCGGTCCAGCAGCATATGTTCCGGCACATCTCGGTAAAGGTCCCGTTCCTTCTTCAGGCCGATGGCCTCCAGCATCTCCTGCCGCTCCGCCCGGGTGGAGGGCACATAACTTCCCATGCTCAGCCCTCCTCGGCGCAGAAGGCCTCGTATGCTGCGGCATCCAGCAGCTCCTCCTGGTCACTGATCCCCTCCGCCTTCATGATCCAGGCACCGTAAGGATCGGCGTTCAGCTTTTCGGGGGCGTCCAGCAGTTCCTCATTCACGGCACAGACTGTACCGGAAACGGGGCTGATCAGGTCGGACACCGCCTTGACGGACTCCACGTCGCCGAAGACCTCGCCGGCAGAAACGCTGTCCCCCTCCTGGGGCAGGTTGATAAACACCACATCCCCCAACGCGTTCTGGGCAAAGTCCGAAAT
>JBFWME010000027.1:0-33660 GCA_050251755.1 Lawsonibacter sp.
CGGCTGGGGGAGGATTTGTCCATCCCCGTGTCCCCGATGGCGCTGGAAAACCAGCAAACTGTGGGGCAGTGGATCTTGCTGCATGCCCTTACCCGTCCGGAAGCGGCTTCGTTGCGGGCGGCTGCGGGTCTGCCTGAAGTGGAAGCAGCCGCGTTTGGCCCCCCGTGGGACATCCGCTGGGTGGAGGGCATGTCCTTGGTCAAGGACGAGGCGAAGCGCCAGGGACGCTTTGCCGACTGTCCGGATGGAGAGACAGAAGGGGAGGATGGCCTGGTGGAAACGCTGGCCTGGCAGTATCCCTACCTGGCCTGCTCCAACATTCCATCCAAGCTCACCGCCACGCAAATTAAGGGCCGGACGCTGGATCAAGAGGCGGCTGAGGGCAGCGGGCAGCCCCTGCAGATGCCGCACCAAAGCCAGCCCATCTACCGCCCCAGCTTTGCCTCGGAGAAACAGGGGCTGACTCCGGCCCAGCGGGGGACTGCACTTCACCAGGCGATGCAATATCTGCCGCTCCAGGGAGAACACAGCCCGGAGAGCGTCCGCGCCAAGCTGAAGGAGCTGGTGGCGGAAGGCTTCCTGACCAGGCTTCAGGGAGAAGCGATCCCGCCTGAACGTCTGTCTGCCTTTTTGGAAAGCCCGCTTGGCCATGCCATGGCGGAGGCAGGGGAGTGCCGCCGGGAATTTAAATTTTCCATTCTGGTCCCTGCCCGCGATTACTTCCAAGAGGCAAATGAGGGGGAAGAGGTGCTCCTTCAGGGTGTGATTGACGCCTGGTTTGATGACGGGGAAGGCGTAACCGTGGTGGATTTCAAAAGCGATCGCATTGTCACCGGCGGCGAGTCGGCCAGAGGAGAAGCGTATCGTCCCCAACTGGAAGCTTACAGCAAGGCGCTGTCCACCATCCTGGGACGTCCGGTATGTCGAAAGGTATTGTGGTTTTTTGCAACCGACACGGCCTTGGATTTGTAAAATGGATCCCTTACCGCCGACTCAGGGTACGGGACAGTGGTTCCTGTTCCACCAGAATGATATCCTCTCCGAAGTGGCGGACTGCAGCCCAGGGAATATAGCGGTCCGCTTCGCGGCCCAGCAGACCGAATAGCCTGCGGCGGCCTGGAACCACAAGTGTTTTGACCTGGCCGCTGTCCAGATCCACCTCCAGATCACCCACATAGCCAAACCGACTGCCGGTGGCTACGCTGATGACCTCTTTATACCGCAATTCTTCCATTCGCGTTTCCATCCCGGCGCCTCCTCTGCACAGGTGCATGATTGATTCAGTCAATTGTATGAAAGGGCCAGCCTGTCTTATGCGCGGCCATATCTTCGAGACAAGACATCGGCGGACAGCGTATGCTGTCCGCCGATGTCTTGTCGATAAGCAGTTGTGCGCCCGGAAAAAACTTGCCGGGCGCACAACTGAAAGCAATGAGAATTGTATGTATTGAATTAGCCGAAGTAGGAGGCACCGTTGATGTTGACGTCCTCGCCGGAGACATAGGAGGCCTCATCAGAAGCCAGCCAGACGATGGTGTTGGCAACCTCGCGGGCAGTGCCGGCGCGGCCCATGGCCTGCTTGGCTCGGGATTCCTTCTCCTTCTCGTCGGACAGCGTGGCGCGGATATCGGTGGCGATCAGGCCGGGACAGACGCAGTTTACGGTGATCATATCCTGATATTCCTTGCACAGCTCCATAGCCTGAGCACGGGCAAAGGCGATGATGCCAGCCTTGGCGGCACAGTAGTGGGCACCGCCGTACACGCCGCCGCCGCATTTCGCGGAGACGGAGGAGGTGTTGACGATACGGCCGTATCCACCCTTGACCATGTAGGGGACGACCAGCTTGGAGCACATAAAGGTGCCGACCAAGTTGACATTCATGATCTTCGTGAAATCGTCCTTGGTCATGTCGGCAATGGTGACAGGCTGTGTGATGCCGGCATTATTACACAGAATGTCAATGCGGCCATACTTGGCAAACACCGCCTCGAACATAGCGGAGACAGAAGACTCGTCCGTGACGTTGACGCTGACGGCCATCGAGTCGCAGCCAAACTCACTCTTCAAATCATCGGCGTTTTTTTGAGCGCCGGCCAGATTCATGTCGGCGACCACGACGCTGCAGCCCTTCTCGGCCAGCGTACGGGTGATCTCACGGCCGATGCCGCGGGGAGAACCGGAACCAGTAACAATCGCAACTTTACCTTTGAAATCCATGACGATTTCCTCCTTATCACAATACCTTATATAAAATAGATAAATTATTACTTCAACAGAGCCTTGGCGGTCTCTACAATGTTTTCGGTGGTGATACCGTTGATCGCCAGCAGACGCTCGTAAGGAGCGGACTGGCCAAACTGATCCTGTATGCCGATGCGCTTCACGATGCCTTTGCCCATCTCGGCTGCAACTTCGCAGACCGCGCTGCCCAGACCGTTGAGAATGTTATGATCTTCCACCGTGATAATCTTGCCGATGTCGTTGACGCAGGCAGAAACAGCGGCGGTGTCCAGAGGTTTGATGGTGTGTACGTCCAGCACACGGGCGCTGATCCCCGCAGCGGCCAGAGTTTCGGCGGCTTTTATCGCAAGACGGACAGTGTCGCCGTTTGCAAGAATGGCCACATCCTTACCTTCCTTCAGCAGATTGGCCTTGCCAATCTCGAACTTGGAGTTCTCATCATAGATTACCGGGATGGCATCACGGGTAAAACGCAGATAGCAGGGGCCGTCCATCTCGGCTGCGGCGGCCACCAGTTTGCGAGCGGACCAATAGTCGGCGGGCATAATGATCGTCATATTGGGCAGGGTGCGCAGGACCCCCATGTCCTCAATGCACTGGTGGGAAGCGCCGTCGTTGGCGGGGGTTACGCCGCCGTGGGAGCAGGCAATCTTTACATTCAGCTTGGGATAGCAAATTTCCTGACGGATCTGTTCACACATCCGCAGAGAGCCAAACACGGCGTAAGTCACCACAAAGGGAATTTTTCCGCAGGTGGCAAGACCGGCAGCCACACCGGCGGCATTTTGCTCGGCAATACCCACATTTACATGCTGCTCAGGCAACTTTTTGGTAAACGCAGTAGTTTTGCAGGATTTGCCGATGTCGGCATCTACCACATAAATATCTTTGTTGTTCAGGCCAAGTTCAACGAGCTCGTCACCCAGACCGTCGCGCGTCGCAATTAATTTGTTTTCCATTTTAGATGCCCTCCTCAAGTTCACGCATCGCCTGCTCATACTGTTCGTCATTGGGAGCCATGCCGTGCCATGCCAGCTGATTCTCCATATAAGACACACCCTTGCCTTTGACGGTATGGGCATTGACAAACTTGGGCTTTCCGTCCTTTACGGTTTTGATTTTGTCGAACGTCTCCACGATCTGATCCATGTTGTGTCCATCAATTTCATAGGTATCATAGCCGAAGGCTTCAAATTTCTTGGTCAGGTCCAGTTGAGGCATAATTTCGTCGGTGGTGCCGTCAATCTGAAGCCCGTTGTTGTCAATGATAATGACCAGGTTATCCAGATGATAGCGATAAGCGGACATAACAGCCTCCCAGATCTGGCCCTCGTCAGCCTCGCCGTCACCCACGACCGCGTATACCATATAGTCCTTCTTGTCGCGCTTTCCAGCCAGTGCCATGCCGACGGCACAGGACAGGCCCTGCCCCAAAGAGCCGGTGGAAATGTCGATGCCGGGGCACTTGTTCATGGAAGGATGCCCCTGAAGCTTAGAGCCTTCCTTGCGCAGGGTATGCAGGTCTTCTTCCGGGAAGAAGCCGAGCAGCCCCAGCGCGGAATACTGGATGGGGCAAACATGGCCCTTGGACAGTACGAAGCGGTCACGGTCCGGCCAGCGTGGATTCTTGGGATCCACGTTCATTTCACGGAAGTAGAGGCAGGCGACAATGTCCGCAATGGACAAAGAACCGCCTGGATGACCCGACTGCGCCTCGTAAATCATGGTGACGGCAGTCTTTCTGAGCTGCTTGGCTTTTTCGTTCAGTTCTGCAATGGTAATTTCCTTGTTCATACCACTCACTCCTTTTCAGTTTGAGGGACCGACATAAGCGATTCATGCGAGAAAGTTCTATACAAATGATCGCAGAAAAATGATTGTACATTTCATAATTGAACGTACATTTTGAATTTCAAGATCATCATAACACCATGGAATTGAAATTACAATCATCAAAATTACAAATTAATGAAATAGTATTTCATGCACAATCACGAAAAAAGGAATCTAAATCGAGAAAAAGATGCTGGAAAGATGGCGGCCCTGTTAATTAACTGGAAAGTCAACAAACAATGGGTAAAATTGGAAATCAAATGAGAAAAACTTGACATTATGACAAGGGAAGATATAATCTTTACTATAGTGATTATAGAAATTAACAAAAACTGATGCAATGTTGCAGAAGGAGATCAAACATATGCAGGAATCCTTGCTCTACATTCAGCGGATCCGGGCGCTGTATCATACGCGTGCCTTTTCCAAATCTGATCTGCTCATTGCGGATTATATCTTGGAAAACCCCACCTGTGTTGCTTCATCCACAGCCAGTTCTTTGGCCAGCGACACCGGGACCAGCCCGGCTACCGTTGTCCGATTTTGCCGCAAGCTTGGATTCTCCGGTCTGGCAGATATGAAAATGAGCATGATGTATAACTACGTGGACAACGGAAATGCCATCATGGATCTGAATCAGGATGACAGCGTGGGCGAGATTAAACATAAAGTGATTAACTTCACAAAGGTGGTTTTGGATCAGCTGAATGAAACGCTGAGTGAAGACGCACTGGCTCAAGCAGCCAAAATGATTGCAGGAGCAAACAAAGTGGTCATTATTGGCGAGGGCGGTTCGGGAACCATTTGCCGGGTGGCTTACGACGTATTTCTCAAACTGGCTATTCCCTGTCAGTTTGTGTCTGACGCATTCTTTCAGGCTATGGTGATCAGCATGATGGAGGAAAATGATGTCTTGTTGATTATTGCAAACTCAGGCCGCCCGATTAACAGTGTTCAAAATGCCCAACAGGCAAAGGAGAGCGGACTGAAGACCATTGGGATTGTGGGGCCTGCCAACTCGCCGCTTGCGAAGTATTTAGACATTGAGATTCGAACCAGCCTGTTCAACAGTGACTATTTCAGCGATTTATCCGCAGCTCGAACCTGTGAGCTGACGACGATCTCCATCTTGCATTCCATTATTGCGTTAGCCTGTGAAGACGCACAGCTGGAACGTGGCAGGAAAATCGCTCAGTCCATGGAACGGAAGCGTTTTCCGATCAAATGAATAAACGAGAGTGTAGAAGCGGGCCTGTGTAATTTGCGGGCCCGCTTCTTTTTTTTGTTAATTTTTTGACAATTTGTTGCTTTGACAAGGCGAAAAGTTGCTCAAAAATGACATTCACAAATTGTAGGTATTTCACTAAAATTTCAGTTTTTACGAAAAATTACGAAAAACATTTCAAAATCCGATTGACTTTTTTGAAAGAACTTGCTAATCTAAATTTGTGATGAACGTCAAAAAGAAAAGAAAAGAACGGCTGGTGGCCGTCAATTTAACCATTTATTAAGGAAGGAAATTGTGCATTTAAACAGAGAACGGCAAACGGCAGGTGTGAATGGCGGGAAACCGCGATTAACATAAGCAACTGAAATCAATGAAAAAACGGGAGGATAAACTAGTATGAAAAAGCTTACTGCACTTGTACTTGCTCTGGCCATGGCTCTTTCTCTGGCGGCCTGCGGCGGGAGCGGCAAAAACAACGCGTCCAGCGGAAGTTCTGCTTCCGGCAGCAGCGCTGGGAGCACCAGCACCGGAACCAGCAGCACCCAAACGTATGACAAGCCTGAGTTTACTCTGAAACTTGGACACAGCGACACCACCAGCAACCTGCTCCATGTCTCTCTGCAGCATTTTGCCGACTATGTATACGAGCAGTCCAATGGCCGGGTAAAGATCGATTTGTATGCGGCCGAACAGCTCGGCTCCAACGCTGAGATGGCCGAGATGGTAGAGATGGGCACTCTGGACGCCATGATGATGCCGCAGGGCCAGCTGGCTACTTATGCTCCCAAGATCAACGCTCTGGGCCTGCCCTTCCTGTTCCCCAGCTATGATGCAGTGTATGCCGTGTTGGACAGCGAGATCGGTGACGAGCTGGTGGCTGATCTGGCCGACCGCAACATGATCCAGTTGGCTTACTGGGAGAACGGCCTGCGTCAGCTGACCAACAGCGTCCGTCCCATCAATACGCCCGACGACGTGAAGGGCCTGAAGATTCGTACTCCCGAGGACTCCATGACCATCTCAATTTTCACTGCTTTGGGTGCATCTCCCTCTCCTCTGGCTTTCTCCGAGCTGTATCTGGCTTTGCAGCAGAAGACCTTTGACGGTCAGGAGAACCCAGTCTCCAACATTTACGCCAATAACTTCCAGGATGTCCAGAAGTACATCGCTATCACCAACCACAAGTATGAGTGCAAGAACATGATCTTCTCTCTGAGTACTTGGAACAAGTTGCCCACTGAGGTCCAGGATCTGCTGCTGCAGGCCGCTAAGACCTATGGTGACGAGCACCGCAAGGCCATTGTGGACAGCGCTGACTCGATGCTGGCTGAGCTGGAGCAGGCCGGTATGGAGATTACCCGTCCCGATACCTCCGCCTTCCAGGCGGCCACCGCTTCCGTCTACGACGACTTCTATGCTCAGAATGACTGGGCAAAAGACTTGGTATCTCGGATGCAGGATATCATCGCGAAGGCAGGCTAATCAATTGCACCTCTGATAGAAAAGAGCGGAAATGTAATATGTTTTTTGGGCATACAGGGGTAAAATACCCCTGTATGCCCAATAAAAAGAGGTGGATATCTTGAAATCTTTTGATAAATTTTGTGGTGTCTTAGATAAAATCGCTTCTGCTATTACCGTTTCTATTATGGTATTTATTACCATTTTAATTGGTATTTCTGTAATTAGCCGATGGATCTTTAATTCACCCATCGCCTGGCAGTATGAAGCAACGCTGGTTTGTATGTCCTGGGTTGTGTTTCTTGGCATGTCTGTCACGTTTCGGTTGGATGAGCACATGCGACTCACATTTGTTTCCAATGCTATGAAACCAAAGGTAAGACACATTTGGATCGCACTTCTGGATTTTATTGTTCTGTTGTTTTTAGCTTACGCCGGATATGAAAGCATATCCATAATTGAGAATGCTATGCCCACGCTTTATCAGACAATTCCTGTAAGCCGTGGCCTATTTTATATGCCTTTTCCCATTGGCTGCGCGTTCTCCATCTGTCATATTATTAACACCAACTACAAAAGGATTACCGGCAAGGGGCAGTCAGCTTCTTCTGCTGAGTAAGGAGGACGTTCCATGGTACAAAGTGTTGCATTGCTAATGGGGCTGTTCCTGATCATGATGGTCTGTGGTGTTCCCATTGCCTTTTCTCTGTCCACGGCTGCCATTGTGACCGCATTGGCCTCCGGTGAATTTGCGGCCACCGCCATTGTTCATCGCATGATCGGAAATTCCAGTTCCTATACCTTGTTGGCGATTCCATTCTTTATTCTGGCTGCCAAGTTAATGAATACGGGCGGCATCACCAGCAAAATTTTCCGCTGCTGTTCCGCTTGGGTTGGCTGGGTTCCCGGCGGTTTGGGTCACGCAAATGTAGCCGCGTCGATTGTCTTTTCCGGCATGAGCGGCTCCGCCGTGGCAGATGCAGGCGGTTTAGGCCAGATTGAGGTAGATGCTATGGTGGAGCAGGGCTTTGATCCTGAATTTGCCGCTGCGGTTACCGCTGCTTCCGCTACCATTGGCCCAATTATTCCGCCTTCGATTCCGATGGTCGTATACGGCATGATGACCGAGGTGTCTGTTGGTACGTTGTTTATCGGGGGTGTGACCCCTGGCCTGCTTTTGGCGATAGCCACCAGCGTTTTGGTGTTCATTATTGCAAAAAAACGCAATTATCCCGTTCAAAAGTTCAGCCTGCGTGAGGCACTGGTGTCTACGAAGGAGGCTTTCCTCTCCTTGCTTACCCCGGTCATTATCATCGGCGGAATCTGGACTGGTGTATTCAGCCCCACCGAGGCGGCCTGCGTTGCCACCATTTATGCATTTATTTTGTCCGTGATTGTGTATCGCGGCATGTCACTGAAAGAGATGTACACTGCGCTGCGGCAGACCGTGGCAGATGGCGCCGGTATCTTGCTGATCATTTGCGGTGCGGCTGCGTTCTCCTGGCTGGTGACTATGATGGGTATGACCAATGCGCTGTCCGAGATGCTGACCAGCCTGACCGACAACAAGTATATCATGTTGATGATTTTGAACATCGCATTCTTGATTATCGGCATGTTCATGGAGGCTCTGGCTGTTATGACCATCACAGTACCCTTCCTGATCCCGCTGATGAATTCCTTTGGGATCGACCCGGTCCATCTGGGTGTGTTACTGGTGCTGAACCTGATGATCGGTTTGTGTACGCCTCCCGTTGGAACTTCCTTGTTCATCTGTGCCAAAACGGCTAAGATTAGCATCGAATCCATGTACAAGGCAATTTTGCCTTTCCTGGTGCCCCTTGTCGTTGTCTTGTTCCTCATCACATATTTCCCGCCTCTTGTTACCTGGTTGCCCAGCCTGGCAGGCTAATGAAGCGGGATTACGTTGAAATAAGCGGAGGCCAGTTTGTGCTGGCCTCCGCTTATTTCATTTAAAAAGGAGAACAAGGATCAGGCTCCAAAAATCCCACCAAATCATGGGCGACTTATGACAGTTTCATCCGCTGCATAGGCGGGGAAGGCACGGTATGGTTGCCCGCCTCTTTGGCCAGAACCTCTAAAATATCTGCGCAACCAGGTAAGAGCAGTCGGTTGCGTGTACGCTACGGCCGAATCAAGAAAATGCAAAAATTAAATGCAAAGAGTCGAAATGGAGAGAAATTTCAGCTTTAGAAGCTCTTAATGAAAACTTAATCATTTCCTTACGCTGTCCTTAACAAAGCTCTGATAGGATGGAGAACAGAGAAAAGGAGGGCTGGAACATGGAGTGGATCGGTTCGGTTCTGTCGGCGCTGTCCTGGCTGCTGTGCCTGGGTATTACCCTGTGGGGAGGATACTATCTGGTTATTGGGCTGATGTCCTGGCGGAGACCCCTGGACTATGGCTGGCATCCTGCCCGCACCCGTTTTGCGATCTTAATTGCTGCACGAAATGAAGAGCTGGTCATTGGGCCGCTGATCAACAGTCTGCTGACCCAGGATTATCCCCAAGATTTGTACGATATCTGGGTGATCCCCAATCATTGCAGCGACCACACTGCCGAGGCAGCCAAACAGTTTGGAGCCAAGGTGCTGGAATGCACCGTACCGGTGAAGAATAAGGGTGAGGTGCTCCGGTTTGCGTATCATCGACTTCATGGACGCCGGTACGATGCTTACTGTGTCTTCGATGCGGACAACCTTGCAGACCGCCGCTTTTTGGCCGAAATGAACAACGCATATCTTGCGGGGGCCAGAGCAGCGCAGGGGTATCGGGACAGCAAAAACCCATATGATACGGCTGTCTCGGGCTGTTACTCCATTTATTATTGGATGATGAATCGGTTTTACAACGGCGGAAGAGCAGGTCTGGGGCTGTCCGCCATGGTGAACGGAACCGGCTTCATGGTATCTGCCGATACCTTGGAGAAACTGGGGGGATGGCGTACCCAAACCATCAGTGAAGACCTGGAGATCACCGCACAAACCATTTTGGCGGGAGTGAAGATCTGCTGGGTTCCGAAGGCAATTACTTATGATGAGCAGCCGCTGGATTACGCCCAATCGGGAAAGCAGCGCCGCCGCTGGACCTGTGGGACGATTCAGGTGGCGGAAGAATATCTTGGGAAAACCGGGAAAGCCATCCAAGCTCCGACCCGATCATGGAGTCTGGTGGATTTGGGCGCCACCTTGCTGATTCCCGGTTACCAAGTGGCGGCTTTGGCTGGACTGCTGCTCTCTTCTCTTGCGGCGTGTATGAGCTGCTATCGAATGGAGCAGGTCCCGGCTGTTTTTCTTGGAGCAGTCACTCTCAATCTGATGATGGCTGCGTTGGGCTCCACGTTAGCCGCAGCCCTGGTGCTGACGGTGGAGGGAAAGTGGGACAGACGGCTGGCAAAAAGTCTTCTTTTCTACTGGTTGTTCCTCCTGTCCTGGGTTCCCATCACCCTGAGCAGCTTTTTAAACCGAACAACTGAGTGGGAAGAAATCCGTCACACGCGAAATGTGGTGCCGGAGGCCATCCTAAAGAATTAGAAATAAAGATCACAACAAAAAGGCCGTCCCCTCGTTATGCTTGAGGGGACGGCCCGCTTTTTTATGCTTATTCCGCCGGTTCGAAGTGGCTCTTGTCGGCACCGCACAGGGGGCAAACATAGTCGTCCGGCATTGGGCCCTCTGTAGCCTCGTCATAGATAAAGCCGCAGATATTACAGACATACTTCATAAAAAAGACTCCTTTCCAATATGATGTTTTATTTTTTGAGCTTGATTTTTAGGGCAGAGGCTCAAAAACACTGGCGGGACGATGGCAAATGGGGCACACAAAGTCGTCCGGCAAGGTGTCGCTTTGATAAATAAAGCCGCAGACCTTACATACAAAGCCTTTGGGCTTGTCCGTCCCAACGTCCTCGACGGGGGCTGGCGCCTCTCCGCGTACCGAAGCGGCCAGAACCTTGGCCAGCGTCTCAAGCTCCTGATCCTGACCGGGGGCCAGGGCGGATTTCAGCGTGATCGGGGCCTCCAAAATCTCCATATTTTTCATCTCTTGTATGATCTGGGTCATCAGCTTTCCGCTGGACGGGGCCCAGGATCCGTTTTGGATCAGGGCGACCTTCCGGTTTTGCAGATTGTGGTGGGCCACGTCGTGAAGCAGGTTTTCCATGGAGATAAAGACGCCGTTGTTATAGGTGGTAGAGGCAAAGACAATGTGACTGTATTGGAACAGATCAGACAGCACATAGGAATAGTGGGTCACCGAGACGTCGTACATCGCAACGGGAATACCCAGCTCGGCCAGTCGGCAGGCCAGAATATTGGCGGCGGTTTCCGTCCCACCGTAAACCGAGGCGAACGCGATCAGAACCCCTTGAATCTCCGGCTCGTAGGCGGCCCACTTGGCGTATTTGTCCAGCATATAGCCAAGATTGTTTCTCCACACCGGACCGTGGAGGGGACAGATCATTTGAAGATCCAGCTTGGCGGCTTTGTTTAACAGGGAAGTGACCTGAGGACCATACTTGCCCACGATGTTGGTATAGTAACGCCGGGACTCGTCCAGCCAATTCCGGTCAAAGTCCACCTCGTCGGCGAAGAGTATCCCGTTCAGAGCACCGAAGGTACCAAAGGCGTCAGCAGAAAAGAGAATCTTGTCGGTGGAGTCGTAGCTGACGATGACTTCTGGCCAATGGACCATCGGGGCATTGAAAAAGGTGAACTGATGACGGCCGGTGGAGAGCGTGTCTCCCTCGTTGACCAGAATGGCACCCTTCGGATCGGTGCAGTGGAACTGGCGAATCATATTGATGGACTTGCCGTTGCACACAATGGTGGCTTCTGGGTGGCGGAGCATCAGATCGCCCAATGTGGCGGCGTGGTCAGGCTCCATATGGTGGACAAAGACATAATTCAGCGCCCGGCCGCCAAGGGCATACTCCAGATTTTCAAAAAACTGGGTTTGGACCGCGCGGTCTACGGTATCAAACAGGACCGTTTTTTCGTCCAGAAGCAGATAGGAGTTGAACGACATGCCGCGGGGGATGGGATGGACCGCCTCGAAATAAGGATGCTGGCGGTCGTTGGCGCCGATCCAAAGTAAATCATCGGTTACCTTTCGAATGCAGTGCATAGTAAAACCTCACTTTTGCAGGATATATTTTTCAACCGGATTCATTCGACCTTGTGTCCGTTTACCACCGCAGGCGGAAAGAAAACGTGGCCGATTCAATTACATGATTATACCATATTTTTCATTTGGAAGCTAGCAGGAATTATTATTTTTATGTAAGGTGTGCAATTTCATCTATTTGAAAAAACTACGTTGAAAAAGGAAGTGAAATTTCGTATAATATAGCCTGTTGGATCAAAAGTCCGCAAAACAAGCGAATCAGGCGTTGGGAAACAGGAAAAGATTTTAAAAAGGCAAGGGAGTACCAAGTTCATGTATCGTATCGACATTATGACATTGTTTCCCGATGTGGTGGGAGATATGCTGTGCGAATCCGTTCTGGGCCGGGGCCAGGAGCGGGGTTATATCCGCATCGAGTGCCATCAGATCCGGGATTATACGTTAAATAAGCAAAAGCAGGTGGATGACTACCCTTACGGCGGAGGACGGGGTGCTGTGATGCAGGCTGACCCCCTGTATCGGTGCTGGAAGCACATTTGTGACGAGGCGGGGGAGCGGATTCATACCATCTATCTGTCTCCCGCAGGCAAGACTTTCTGCCAGGCGGATGCGAAGCGGCTGAAGGAGGACTATGACCGGCTGATTCTGGTTTGCGGCCATTACGAAGGAATTGACGAGCGTTTTATTTTGGAGTGCGTGGATGAAGAAGTTTCCATCGGAGATTTTGTGATGACCGGGGGAGAGATTCCCGCCATGGCGGTGGCCGACGCGGTGTGCAGGCTTGTACCGGGGGTGCTGTCCGATCCGTCCTGCTATGAGAACGAAAGTCACTGGAATGGAATGTTGGAGGCCCCTCAGTATTCCAGACCTGAGGTTTGGCATGAGCGGGCAGTGCCGTCGATTCTGCTGTCCGGGCACCACGCCAATGTGGAGAAGTGGCGCCGAAAGCAGTCGATTCTGCGGACCAGAGAGCGCCGGCCCGACCTGTATGAAAACCTGGATTTTTCCTCTAAGGAGGACAAAAAACTGTTGGCCGAGCTGGAAAAGGAGCTGGGGCATCCGCTTTGACCAGGCAAGGAGGGCCGGGGTGGGGAGAAAGCCGCCTTTTCTCTTTACATCCCTGGGAAATTGTGCTACACTAGTTCTTAGAATCTAATTTTTAAAACCATGTTTGGAGATGAATACCATGAGTTTTAAGATTGTGGTGGACAGCTGCTGCGACCTGACCGCACAAATGATGAAAGACCCTGTCTTTGTGAAGGTTCCGCTGACCATTCGCTCCAATGGCAGCGTATTTGTGGATGATCAAACCTTTGACCAGGCGGATCTTCTCTGGTCTATGAAGCAAAGTGAAACCGCGCCCTCCACGGCCTGCCCTTCGCCCCAGAGCTATCTGGATGCCTATCGCGGCGAGGAGCAGGATATCTATGTGGTGACGCTGTCTGCCTTGCTTAGTGGTTCACACAACAGCGCGGAACAGGCACGTCTTCTGCTGGAAGAGGACGAGCCGGATAAGAACGTCCATGTGTTCAATTCCTGTTCCGCCTCTTCGGCGGAGGTGTTGGCCGCCCTAAAAATCCGGGAGCTGGCTGGCAGCGGAATGCCGTTTAAACATGTGGTTCGGGAGGTGGAGCAGTACATCTACCGGATGCAGACCCTGTTTGTGCTGGAGACGCTGGAAAACCTTCGGAAGAACGGCCGGCTGACCAAGCTTCAAGCCGTGGTCACCGGCGCGCTGAAAATCAAGCTGCTGATGTCGGCGACACACGAAGGGGAAATTTACAAATTGGGTCAGGCGCTGTCTATCAAGCAGGCGTTGACCAAAATGGTGGATCGAATGGCCGCCGACCCCACCCATGAGGGGTGCACCCTCGCCATCTGCCACTGCAATTGTCTGGATCGGGCGTTCCAAGTGAAAGAGCGAGTAGAGGCAAAATGTAAATTTTCCAATATCCTGATCTTGGAGGCGGGCGGTATCACCACGGTCTATGCCAATGATGGCGGGGTTGTAACGGCCTATTGACAAGGGTTGAAATTTGCGATAAAAAATAAGAGATGGTCGATCTGTGCGCTCTGCGGACGTCAGATAGTCCATCTCTTATTTCATAAAAACGGGGAGGAAAACGTACTGTGTCTATGGACAGACAGCAGGCATGGGAACTGCTGACAACGTACAATCAGGAATCGTTCCATCTGCGCCATGCTATTACGGTGGAGCATGTTATGGGCTGGTTTGCCCGAGAACTGGGGTATGAGTCGGAAGCGGACTTTTGGTCCGTGGTAGGGCTGCTTCATGATCTGGATTTTGAGCAGTGGCCGGAAGAACACTGTGAAAAGTCCCAGAAACTGATGCGCCGGGCCGGAGTAGAGGAGCCCATCATTCATGCCACGGCCTGTCACGGGTGGGGAATCCGGGTGGACATCAAGCCGGAGCATGAGATGGAGAAGGTGCTCTATGCCACCGACGAGTTGACCGGCCTGATCGGGGCGGCGGCCCTGATGCGTCCGTCAAAGAGCGTAGCCGACATGGAGCTGAAGTCCCTGAAAAAGAAGTTTAAAGACAAGAAGTTTGCTGCCGGATGTTCCCGAGAGGTGATTTCCGCCGGAGCGGAACTTCTGGGCTGGGATCTGGACAAGCTGCTGGATTTGACGTTAAAGGCGATGCAGGCGGAGGAAGGGGCCATTGAGGAAGCGGCGCGGGCGCTTTGAGGGGTTTCTTCCCTGCCACAAAAGGGCGGAAAAGAACAGATGATGTTCTTTTTCTTGACAAGCATCAACGGTTGTGATAATATCCCAACTACAAAGGGGAGTAGTCAGCGCACTTTGGTGCGTGGCAAAGTCAACAAGCATGGCGGGCCTGTGAGCCCTGCCTGGCTTTGTCTGAAATGACCAGACCTGCGTTCCATGGAGGAGCGCAGGTCTTTTTTTATGAAAGTTGGAAAAATCGTTGCGGAAACTGGGAAGAATCAGATAGAACGATAAAAAGGGAGCTGTGTAAGTATGGAATTTTTATGGGAGGGCCTGATGTCGGTCACCATGCAACAAGTGGTGATGTATTTGGTCGGCGGGGTGCTGATCTGGCTAGCCATCGAGAAGGGATATGAGCCGGCTTTGCTCATGCCCATGGGGTTTGGTGCCATCCTGGTAAACCTGCCCGCCTCCGGGGTCATCAACCAGATGACCGAAGGCCTGGGTGAGACACCTGGCGTGATTCAATGGCTGTTTGAAACGGGAATCGAGGCATCTGAGGCATTCCCTCTGCTGCTCTTCATCGGCATCGGCGCGATGATCGACTTCGGCCCCCTGCTGGCCAATCCCAAGCTATTTCTCTTTGGAGCCGCGGCCCAAGTGGGCATCTTCCTCACCGTGATCATCGCGGTGGGTCTTGGGTTTGACATCAAGGACGCCGCTTCCATCGGCGTGATCGGTGCAGCCGACGGGCCCACTTCGATTTTAGTCTCCCAGGTGCTGCAATCCAAGTATATCGGGGCCATTGCCGTGGCGGCCTACTCCTATATGGCGCTGGTACCGATTATCCAGCCGTTTGCCATTAAGCTGGTGACCACCGAGCACGAGCGGGCCATTCGGATGCCCTATACCGCCCAAGGCGTTTCCCGCCGCCTGCGCATTCTGTTTCCCATTTTGGTTTCCGTCGTGGCCGGACTGGTGGCCCCCGCTTCCGTGTCCCTGGTTGGCTTCCTTATGTTTGGCAATCTGATTCGGGAGTGCGGCGTTTTGTCCACCCTGTCCCAAACGGCACAGAATGAGTTGGCCAATCTCATTACACTGCTGCTGGGCATTACGATCTCCTTCTCCATGCGGGCGGAGTATTTCGTCACCAAGGAGACGATCATGATTTTGGGGCTTGGGTTGGCCGCCTTTGTGCTGGATTCCATCGGGGGCGTCCTCTTTGCCAAGCTGCTCAATCTCTTCTGCAAGAATAAGGTCAATCCCATGATTGGGGCGGCCGGTATCTCTGCATTCCCCATGTCCGCCCGGGTCATTGAAAAGATGGGCCAGCAGGCCGACTCGCAGAATCATCTGCTGATGCATGCGATCGGCGCCAATGTGTCAGGCCAGATTGCTTCTGTGGTGGCCGGCGGCGTCATCCTCCAGTTCTTTAAGTAGTGCAAGCTCCGGCCGCCTGCCGGAGAAATTGGAAGAAGGAGTGTTCGATATGACAGAAACTATGTATCAGGCTTTGCTGCTGCTGGGGCAGGGTATGGCCGGAATTTTTGTGGTTCTGGGTGTAATCGCGTTGCTGGTGCGTTTGATGGAACGCGTGGACCAGAGACCGAAGAAATGACAGTCTTATAGCCAGTCGGCCACCACATCGGGGAGCCCGATGGGACCGACCTGGTACTCTACCAACAGGGTCATTAATTCGTCGATGCGCATGGCGCTGGTGGTAATGGAGGGGATGGCGGAAGAGTTACCGTTCTCCTCGGTGATGCGGACACCGTAGTCCTCGCAGCAAAAACTTCCGGTTGCTACTTGATCTACCGTCAAGAAATATTGGAAACAGCGTTGAGTTCCAAAGTCGTCTGTGCACTGACGAGTTGCAATCCTTATTTCCATTATCTTGTGTCTCCCTCCCAAAAATAAATAATGTAACCACATTATATAGTTATTCATAAGAAAGAGAAAGAAAAAGATATCGCAGAAATTCCACTCTTTCGACGCTCTTCGGTAAAAAAATGGAAGAAATGTTGTGAAAATGGTCGAAGGTGATCGGCTCAGAGCGAAATATTTTAGTCGGAATAGCTATTGTGGTTGTGAGATGAGCGGGAGGAAGGGTCCCCTTTTGCGTTCCATAACTGGGCAATAAAAAATTTGCATTCAACAAATAAAAAATTTGTTTTTTGCTTCAGGGAAAAGTCCCTCAGGCGTTTCGCTGAAACGGACGGCTCCGACCCAAGGTGGGTCGGAGCCGTCCATTTTGAATCAATCGCTAAATTCCACGGTTTAGAGTTTTACGCAGACGAATTTTTCCCGCAAGAGCCTGGTCAATGAGGGAGAGAAATTTTTCCCGATCCTCGGGCAGACCGCCTTTCAGCGGCAGGTAGTTGGAGGCGTGATTGCTTGTAAAGTGCAGGGGGTTTACGTCCAGATGCTCAATGAGCAGACGACATTCCTCCAGAATCTGGTCGGGGGAGCAGACCTGAAACCGGCCGGCCAGTACGTCCTCACCCAACGGGGTGCCTTTGGCCGGGGCAAAGGTCATGGCGGACAGGTGCCGCGGCATCATAGCATTGATCATTTTGGCAGTGGAAAGGATATGCTCCTCCCAGTCACCGCCTACCCCGGTAATACCAAGGATAATCGTGACCCACAAGTCGATGCCTGCCTCCACTAGACGCTGGCCGGCCAGAAGCATCTGGTCGGCGTTGACGCCCTTGTGAATAAAGCGCAGTACGGCGTCACTTCCGCTTTCCACTCCAAGGTAGGCTCTGGACAGCCCCGCCTCATGGAGCTCCTTCAGCTCCTCCGGGGATTTGGATAAGGTACTGCGGGGGCCTGCGTAGAGGGTAACCTTCTGGAGGTTGGGAAAGGTGTCGTACAGCTTGCGCAGAATGCGCAGCAACTCCTCGGTTTTGATGATGATGGCGTCTCCGTCCATGAGGAAGACACGCTCCAGCCCGGGGCCATAGTAATCCCTGGCCATGTCAATGTCCTCTAAAATCTCCTCTGTGGGTCGGATTCGAAAGGTTTTCTCCTTGTACATCCCACAAAAAGTACACTGGTTATTGGAACAGCCAATGGTGCATTGGAGCAGATAGCTCTTCCATTCGCCTGGGGGACGGTACAGCAGGTCACTGTCATAGCGCATGGTTTTTTATCCTTTCAAAATTTCTTGGCAGGCGGCGCACATGGCCTCCATCTCCTGATCAGTGCCAATGGAAACACGCAGATAGTTCCGGATGCGGGGCTTGTCAAACCAGCGCACCAGAATGCCCCGATCTCGAAGGCCCTGCTGTAGTGCCGCGGCCGGTTTGGAAGGGTGGGAGATAAAAATGAAGTTGGCGTTGGAGTCGTGGACCAGAAAGCCAAGGTTACGCAGCGTTTGGGTGGTGCGCGCCCGGGTAGCCATTACTTTGCTGCGCGTCTGCTCAAAATGCTCCACATCCTGAATGGCAGCCGTACCGGCGGCCAGAGCCAATCGGTCAATGGGGTAAGAATTTAAGGAATTCTTCACGCAGTTAACCGCAGCAATCAGGTCAGGGCTACCCAGCGCGTAGCCCAACCGCATTCCGGCCAGGGATCGGGACTTGGACATGGTGTGCACGGTAATCAGGTTGGGATATTGGTTGAGAAGGGAAATGGCAGACTGCGCGCCAAAATCAACGTAGGCCTCGTCCACCATAACGACCACATCCGGGTTGGCCTCTATGATCCGCCGAATGTCCTTCAGCGGAAGAGCTTTTCCGGTTGGAGCGTTTGGATTGCAAATTACAACGCCGCCGTTGTCGCCCAGAAATTGGTCCACGGGAAGGGTAAAATCCTCATTCAGGGGGATCTGCTCATAGTCTAAGTGGAACAGCTCGGTATATACCGGGTAAAAGCTGTAAGTGATGTCTGGAAAGACCACTTTTTTCCCGGGAGTAAAGAAGGCGTAGAAACACAGGCCCAGCACCTCGTCCGAGCCGTTACCGCAGAAAACCTGATTTGGTTCTACGTTGTAAAAGTCGGCGATTGCCCGGCGAAGATCCACGGCCTCCGGGTCCGGATACAGGCGCAGCCGGGCGTCGGCGTTAGCCTGAATAGCCGAAAAAACGTTAGGGGAGGGGGGATATGGGTTTTCATTGGTATTTAGCTTGATGAAGACCCGGTCACGTGGCTGCTCACCTGGGGTGTAGGGAACCAGAGTTTGAATCCGGCCGCTCCAGTATTTTTTGTCCATTGGGATAACCTTCTTTCCTTCCTTGGCGGTGGGGGAGGTATCTGCAAATCCGCACGGAAGCAATTTTTTAGGTGGATTTTCAAAAGAGAAATTTGTGCAGTCTGCGAGCTGGATTACCCATTGATTAGCTGCCCGTTCCGAAAAATTTTACGAATGTTCTTTTCTACCTTGCTCCGGGGCAGCATGACCTCGTGGCCGCAGCCCTGGCAGCGCATCTTAAAGTCCATTCCGACCCGCAGGACCAGCCACTCCTGGCTGCCGCAGGGATGGGATTTCTTCATTTTTAAAACGTCGTTGACCTGAACGTCCATGACGGCCTCCTTTGGGTACTGGGGTAAAAGATGGCTGTGGAGGATGCTCATTCAAAAGAAGAATATCCAACAGACGTTTGACAGCCAAATCGTATCCTGCGAAAGTGCGTTTACATGATGATGCGGCAATTGCCGCGCGAATAAACCATAACGCAGTTTATTCAGTAGACATTATTATAAATTCTCGTGGAACGATTGTCAACGCCGGAGTGGTGAGACTGGCGCGGAGGAAAGGGAGTGATCAGCGCGTACTGTGGTTGCCGCTTGTTTGCAAGAGGATGCGGAGCATGAGGGGACCATTCAGCTTGCAAGTGTGCGAATTGTCCGCCAAGTGCGGACGGTGTGTGCGCGCAGCAGGCCGCTGCAGACTGTCAAAAAACCTCTTAATCCGAAGGGTTCGGAGGGAGGGATCATTGGAAAGGCTGACCCGGGGGACGTATCGGAGCGCAACCGCCCCGCAGGGGCGGCACTTAGTGCGGAGGTAAACCGTCAGTGTTCCCTTTCCTGTCCATCAATACAAATCTCATCACTTTTTTAGAGTTATGAGATTTGCTTTTGCCTGTCGAAAAAGTCCAAAGGACTTTTTCGACAGGCAAAAGCGGCCTCCCGAAGGAGGCCGCTGAAAACAGTCATACAAGTCCCGAGCGGAATCGGTTAAGCATTGACGATGGCGGCGGTGTCCATGGCGATCATCAGCTCTTCGTTGGTGGGGATGACCAGAGTGCGAACCGTGGCGCCCTCGGCGGAGATATCGATTTCCTGGCCCCGGAGCTTGTTCTTTTCAGGATCGATCTTGACGCCCATAAATTCCAAACCGGAGACGGCTTCGGCACGGTTGCTGCCGCCGTTTTCGCCTACCCCTGCGGTAAAGATGATGGCGTCCACACCGCCCATGGCGGCAGCATAAGAGCCGATCAGCTTTTTCACCCCGTATTCAAAGACCTTAATAGCCAGAGCCGCCCGGGCATTGCCCTGCTTCCCGGCAGCCTCCAGGTCACGGAAGTCGGAAGAAACTCCGGAGATGCCAAGCACGCCGGATTCTTTGTTCAGGACAGACAGCATTTTCTCAATGGGCATATTGTGTTTGTGCATCAGGTATTCCAGAATGCCGGCATCAATGTCACCGGCTCGTGTACCCATGGGAAGTCCGGCAAGGGGGGTGAAGCCCATGGAGGTATCCACGCTTTTTCCGCCGTCAATGGCGGTGACGGAAGAGCCGTTGCCCAGATGGCAGGAGATCAGTTTCAACTCCTCGATGGGCCTACCCAACATCGCGGCAGCGCGCTGGGCAACGTACTTGTGGCTTGTGCCGTGGAAGCCATAACGACGGACTTTGTCATCGGTGTAGTACTCATAGGGGAGGGCGTAAGTATAGGCCACAGAGGGCATGGTCTGGTGGAAGGCAGTGTCGAACACGGCCACCATGGGGACGCTGGGCATCAGCTTCTGGCAGGCCCGAATGCCAATGAGGTTGGCGGGATTGTGAAGAGGGGCAAGGGGGTTGCATTCCTCAATGGCGGCCATCACGTCGTCGGTGATCAAAACCGATTTGGCAAATTTTTCTCCGCCATGAACCACCCGGTGGCCGACGGCGTCAATCTCATCCATGGAGCGAATGACCCCGTTTGAGGGGGCCACAAGAGCGTTCAAAACGGCCTGAATGGCTTCCGAGTGGGTGGGCATTGCCACGTCTGCCTCTTTAATTGCTTCCTTGCCGGAGGGTTTATACGTGAATTTTCCGTCGATGCCGATGCGCTCGCACAGGCCCTTGGCCAGGATTTCCTGGGTCTCTGGATTAAGCAGCTGGTACTTCAAAGAAGAGCTGCCGGCGTTGATGACCAGAATGTTCATAGGATTCGATCTCCTTCGCAAATCAAAATTTCCAATGTTTGAGGTTGCCTTGATCTTCAGAACGCGTTACAATGAAGACCAGCAACCTTTCATTTCTTATTTTAACGCGTTTTTTTGCTCAGGACAACCGCTTTTTTAAAAAAACACGAATTTTTCTGCGTTTAGGAGGTGCTTGCCTTGCCAGCAGCCGGAATCGTAGCGGAATACAATCCCTTTCATACCGGACATGCGTACCAGATTGCCCGAACCAGACAGGTACTGGGACAAGAGGCGGCGGTGGTAGCGGTGATGAGCGGGAATTGGGTCCAGCAGGCTGACTGTGCCATCGCGGATAAGTGGACCAGAGCCAGGCTGGCCGTGATGGGGGGCGTGGATCTGGTGCTGGAGCTGCCCACAGTGTGGGCGATGTCCTCGGCGGAGTCGTTTGCCCGGGGTGCGGTATCCATTTTGAACGACACCGGAGTGGTGGATGTTCTGTCCTTTGGCAGCGAGTGTGGGGAGACAGAACCTTTAAGGGAGGCTGCGGACTGTCTGGACAGCGAGGAGTACCGGGCCGGTTTGTCCAGGTTCCTGGGCGAGGGGATGTCCTTTGCCGCTGCTCGACAAGCAGCAGTGGGAGAGATTCTTGGATGTAAGGCAAAGTTGCTTTCCAGTCCAAATAACAACTTGGGTATCGAGTATATCCGGGCGCTGAACGCCATGGGCAACAGCATCCGCCCCATGACCGTGCTGCGCCGGGGGGCCGCACACAACAGCGTATCGGTGATTTCAGCTGGGCAGGACGAGAAGACCGTCTGCTCCGGACAAGCCGCTGCGGACAGGCCACAATTTGTTTCCGCTACCCAGATTCGCCAGGATTTGCTGGAGGGGCGGTGGAGCCATGCGGAGCCGTACCTGGTTTGTGGGGGACGGGAGCTGCTGGAGGGGCGAATGATCGGTCTGCCGGAGCTTCGGCGGGTCGAACGGGCCGTATTGACCCGCCTGCGCACCATGACCGCCGCTGATTGGGCCGAACTGCCGGATTCCGGAGCGGCGGAGGGGCTGCCGCGCAGGCTGGAGCAGGCTGGGTGGCAATGTACCTCTGTGGAGGAGTTTTTTGAATTGGCCAAAACGAAGCGATATACCCACGCCAGGCTGCGTCGGCTGGTTTTATGGGCCTTTTTAGGTTTGAGACAGACGGATGTTCCAAACCGGCCTCCCTATCTCCGGGTGCTGGGCTTCAACGAGCGGGGAAGAGAGCTGTTGCGACAGATGAGAGATCGGGCTTCTCTTCCGATTTTGACGAAACCAGCCCATGCCAGAGAACTGGACCAGACGGGCCGCAGACTGTTTGAGCTGGAGGCCCGATGCACCGATCTATACCATCTCTGCTTTGAATCGGTGCCTGTCCCGGGACAGGAGTGGACCACGGGGCCTGTCATTCTATCCTAACATGTACAAGCGTTCCGAAAGGAGGATTCCATGGAGACCAAGGTCAGAAGAAAAGTAAAGATTGGAGCGATCCTGGCCATCGGGCTTCCGGTCCTTCTAACGGGACTGTTTTACCTGCTGAAGGACCGGCGTCCCCTCATGGATTTCTGGGTGTACCGCGTGATGGCGCCGTTGGAGCAGGTTCTGGGTCGGGTGTGGTCCATCCTGCCCATCTCCGGGATGGAGGTTTTGATAGTCCTGTTTCTGGCGGGCAATGTGGTGTGGCTGGCGCTGGCTGTGGTGCTGGCGGTCCGGCAGAGAAGGGCCGGAGACGTCCTGCGGCGGATTCTGGCTCTGGCCGCGGTTTGGCTTTGGGTGTGGTGTGGTTTCTGCTGGTTTTGGAATGCGGCGTATTATTCTTCCACGTTTACCGAGCGGAGCGGACTGATGACGGCGCCTTATTCGGTAGAAGAACTGGCCGCAGTCACCCGATATTTTGCTCAAAATGCCGCCAGGCTGTCCGGTCAGGTATCACGGGATGGAGAAAATCATTTTGCGGAACCGTTGGACTCCTGCTTTGAGCGGGGGGTGTCGGTTTACGAAACTCTGGCGGAGGAATTTCCCATTCTGGCGATGAAGTCTGTCAAGGCAAAACCGTTGCTTTTCTCCCGGCTCCAGAGTATCTTCGGTTTTACTGGGGTGTATTTTCCGTTTACCGGAGAATCCAATGTGAATGTGGACGCCCCGGCGTGCCTGGTTCCGGCCACCATCGCCCATGAGATGTCCCATCAGAGGATGGTGTCGTCCGAGCTGGAGGCGAACTTTGTGGGGATTGCCGCCTGCGTGACCTGCGGCGATGCGGTATTCCAGTATTCCGGGTATCTTATGGGGCTGATCCAGCTGTGCAATGCGCTGTATTCCGTGGACGCTCAGGCCTGGCAGGACATTGCGGATCAAACCTTTACGCCGGAGCTGGCCACCGACTGGCAGGACAACAACGCATATTGGGCCGCATTGGAATCCCCGGTGGAGGACGCCGCGGGACAGGCCTACGATTCCTTTTTAAAAGGAAATGGTCAGGAGCTGGGGATGCGGTCTTACGGGGCCTGCGTAGACTTGCTGGTGGCCTACTTCGGGCCGATGGTTACAGAAAACTGACTGCACATGTGCCATCCTTGCAACACCGATTAAAATATGATATGATCAACTGCTAAATTTGACCGGGAGGTCTGTACATGATCGATTATTTTCATTTGAATCTTCCGCGGGATCAACTGCTGAACCTGTCCAGTTTGGGGCTGGCCCATCTGGGGGACGGCGTGTTTGAGATGATGGTGCGTTCCTGGCTGTGTCTGCATGGCAAAGTCAAGGCCAAGGAGCTCCACCGGGCTACGGTGAAGTATGTGGCTGCGCCCGCCCAAGCGGCCAGAATGGAGCGCATTGCGCCGGTTTTGACCCAAGAGGAAGAAGATGTTTTTCGCCGGGGCCGGAACACGGCACCCCACTCAGTCCCCAAGGCAGCCAGCCGGGCGGAGTATCAAACAGCGACCGGACTGGAGGCGCTGTTTGGCTGGCTCTACCTCCAGGGGCGAACCGACCGGCTCAATGAGCTGTTTGGCCGGATGATGGATGGAGAAGCATAAATAAGCGTTTCTGTCTTGGGAAAATAACGCAAGATTTTTAGAGGTGATGGTTATGCCGCTGGATGCGCTGTGCTTGTCCGGACTGGTTTATGAGTTGCAGAATGCCCTTGTGGGAGCAAAAATTGATAAGATCCACCAGCCGGGCCGGGACGAAGTGGTGATGGCTCTGCGGTGTGCAAAGGGCAACGTGAAGCTGCTGCTGTCCGCCAACCCCAACCATCCGCGCCCGCAGTTAACGGAACTTGCCCGAGAGAATCCCGATGCGCCCCCCATGTTTTGTATGCGTCTGCGCAAATATCTGACGGGTGGCCGGATTTTGGAGATTACCCAGCCTCCTTTGGAGCGGGTGGTGGAATTCCGGATGGAGGCGCTGGATGAGTTGGGGGATCGGGTGGAGCGCCGTTTGGTGCTGGAGGCGATGGGCCGCCACTCGAACCTGATCCTGCTGGACGGAGAGGGCCGTATTGTGGACTGCCTGCGCCGGGTGGACGGGGATATGTCGGCCAAACGCCAGGTGCTGCCCGGTCTGTTTTACCATTTGCCGCCCACCCAGGAAAAGCTGGATCCCACCACGCTGAACCGAGAAAACTTAGCAAGGATGGCGGAAGAGGCACCCGGAGAGGCCAGAGCCGATCAGTGGCTGCTGGATACCTTTGGAGGGCTGTCGCCCCTTATCTGCCGGGAGCTTGCCCAGCGGGCCGGCGGGGCGGTGGATATCTGCCTGTCGGACCTCGGCCCGGCGGGCCGGGAACGGCTTGCGAATGAGGTGAAACAGCTGCTCATTTCCGTAAAGGAAAGAAACTTTACGCCTTATCTGATTGCAATTGAAAATAGGCCAAAGGACTTTACTTTTCTCCCCATTACCCAATATGGTGAGGCAGCGGAACTGACCGCGTATCCCACCTTTTCCACTCTGTTAGACCGGTTTTATGAGCAGCGGGAGAGTCAGGAGCGCGTGAAACAGAAGGGGCAGGACCTGATCCGCTCGGTCACCAACACTCGAGGCCGCACCGCGCGGAAGCTTGGCAATCAAGACAAGGAGCTGGCCGCGACCCGAGAGCGGGAACGGCTGCGCCAATTTGGGGATCTCATTACAGCCAATCTCTATGCCATAAAACGGGGAATGGAGCGGCTGAACGCAGTGGATTTCTATGACCCGGAAGGCAAGGAAGTGGAAATCCCCCTGAATCCGCGTTTGACGCCACAGCAGAATGCGGCGAAATATTATAAGGAGTACCATAAGGCGAAAACCGCGGAGGAGATGCTGACCATCCAGCTGGAGAAGGGGCGGCGTGAGCTGGACTATCTGGACAGCGTACTGGAGAACATTACCTTGGCAGAAGGGGAGCGTGACCTTCAGGAAATCCGGCAGGAATTGACCGACACCGGTTATCTGCGCCGGAAATCCAAAGCCAAGGGCAGAGAAAAACGGATTTCCTCTAAGCCACTGGAGTTTCGTTCCTCCTCGGGTCTGCGCATCTCCGTGGGAAAAAACAACACGCAGAACGATCTGCTCACCTGTAAACAGGCCTTTAAGAGCGACATTTGGCTCCACACCCAGAAGATTCACGGATCCCACGTCATTTTGTGGATGGAGGGAAGCCAGCCCGATCCGCAAAGCCTCCACGAAGCTGCCTGTCTGGCCGCATGGTTTTCCCAGGCCAGAGAATCCGGCAAGGTACCCGTGGACTATACGCCGGTGAAATACGTGAAAAAGCCGGCGGGAGCGCGGCCCGGAATGGTAGTCTATACGACCTACGAAACCGTTTGGGTGACTCCGGATGAGATGTTGGTGAAGCAGCTTCGAGTGAAGTAAGAAAGGTTTCCTCTGTTTGAATCAGACCCCCAAACGATCCAAAGCGCCCTCCTTTCAAAAGGAGGGCGCTTTTTTCCAGAAACGGTCAAAAGTGGTCGGAAGTTTGAAAAAAAGGTACTATTCTTAAACGATTCGGATAAAATATACAAGATTGCAATAAGAAGTCTGGGCAATATTGCCCTTGAATCAAGGCTTTGAATTGGTTACAATGTGGAAACAAAAGTAACAAGTGGCTGCTTTTGGTTGTCATAATTATGACAAATTTTGTATTTGTAGGAGTGTAGACAATGACACGCAAGCTGTTTTCAATGCTGCTATGCGCCTTTGCCTTACTCCTCCTGATGGGCGCTGGCACAGCTTCCGAGCAGACGGCGACCATCTTGGCAGAGGAGGAGAGCGCGGTTGTCTTTGACAGCGTTGCGCTTGAGACTGATACCCAGTCCACAGATGAGGTAGGCAGCCAGGCGGTTCCCGCAGCTGCTGCGCCCAGCCCATTCGAGCTGGCGGAAAATACGGAGAGCGGCCTTCTGATTGACGGAGAGTGTGCCCCCGTAGAGGTGGCTATGACCAGACAGTCCGGTGTCACCTATGTGGCATTGGCCGCCATGGCCCAGGCCATCGATAAGACCGCCCAGGTTTCCTGGGACGGAACTTCCGGCGTGGTGACGGTTACCACGGCGAAGCTGAGCCTGACCGCCAAGGTCGGTCAGTTCTATCTGGAGGCAAATGGCCGGTATTTCTATCTGCCCGAACAGGTTCAAATGGTGCAAGGCCGCGTGACAGTTCCACTGTGGGCTGTGGCCAAGGCGTTTGATGCTAAAATTGGTTGGGATTCTGCTGCCGGAATTGTAACGGTTGTTCGGGGCAGCGGAGGAATTTTGCCGGGCGATTCATTTTACAATCAGAACAATTTGTTTTGGCTGTCCCGAGTGATTTATGCCGAAAGCGGGAATCAACCCCTGGAGGGACAGATCGCGGTGGGCAATGTGGTCATGAACCGGATTGCCAGCCCCATTTACCCAAACAGCGTGGAAGGTGTACTGGCACAAAAAAACCAGTTTTCCACCTATAAATCCGGTGCTTTGGCCAGCCGGTCTCCCAATGCGTCCAGCGTGGTTGCTGCCAAGCTGGTGCTGGACGGTGGTGTAGTGGAAGAGACGGAGGGAGCGCTTTACTTCGACTCCAATACCAACAGTTGGGCCGCACGGAATAAAGAGTGCGTTGCCGTCATTGGGAACCATAAATTTTATCGATAACGTCAAACAAAGCGGCTGCCTGCGGGTGGTCGCTTTGCTGCATTCGGCTCGAGCGGCATGGTTGGGGAAGGTGGATACGCTGAATTTCCTGCGTTCCGGGCGCTGATTGACTGAGCAGGATGCCACAGCTTGACACAACGATCTGATTTGTTGTGCAGGGGTAAGAAATAACTCATAAAATGCAGGCAATTTGAGAATTTTATAATTATTGTATATACAATCGGATATAGACTTCAAGTTCCCGCCGTGATATAATCCTATCGCGTGAAGTGGCTTCCTGCGAATTGAAACGAAGCGCTGCGGCCCGCGGAAAGACAAATCAAAGTGAGACTTGTGGCTTGCATCCCAGAGAAAGCCCGGAAAACAGTCTGATTTGCATGGGTAGGCACCCAATATTCAGTTCGGAACAGGTGTAATTGAGTTCATCCGGGGAAGCGGCATCTTGGAAGTATACGCGGATCCATACGGGAAACGGCAGGCGCAATCGTTGTACGGTGGAACGATAGTGAACCATTCGGCTTGCTTTTCCATCGAATATGATTTACTTTTTTGGATATTTATGTGATAATAGAGCTAACTTACTGTGGCCGGATGCGGGTTATGCATGGGGGCAGGAGAAAGCGGCCGCGGCCGCTTTAGCGCTGTTTATACGCGGCGTGGAGGAACGCCGTACGACAGCGGAGGACAATAGGAGGATAGAAACGATGACAAGAAGCAATGCCCGCGAGATTGCGGTGCAGTTGATTTTCTCTTTGGGCTTTGGCAATGAATGCGCCGAGGAGCTGCTGGACCGGCAGCTAACCCAGGAGCGGTTTGCGGAGTTGGCGGAGGAAATGCCGCTGTATGCCCAGTTTCCAAATGAAAAACAGATCCGGTACATAAGAGAACTCGTCCAGGGCGTGTTCTCTCATGGGCCGGAACTGGACGACTATATCAGCCGATATGCCATGGGCTGGACCTTTGCCCGCATTCCACGTATGGCTGCGGCCATCATGCGCACATCCATGTATGAAGTGCTGTATATGCCAGATATCCCCAACGCCGCTGCCATCAACGAGGCGGTGGAGATTGCGAAGAATTACGAGCCGCAGGAAGTGGTGTCGTTTGTCAACGGGATTTTGGGCACCTTTGTCCGGACCGAGTTTGCAGATACGCCGCCGAAGCCGGAGAAAGCCCAGGAGAAGCAAGACGAGGACGGGGAGCCCTCCGAAATGGGAGAGACGGAGGACTGATCATGCCTGTCCTTGGACTGGATACCAGCAACTATACAACCTCAGTAGCGGTTTTCGACGGCCTTGGAGGCCGCAACGAAGGAATTCTGCTGAAAGTTCGCCCCGGCGAATTGGGGCTGCGGCAAAGTGATGCGTTGTTCCAGCATGTCAAACACCTTCCAGAGTGCTTTGCCCGGTTGGGGCAAGATGACCTGTTCCAAGCTATTGACGCGGTGGGTGCCAGCACCTGCCCCAGGGCGGTGGAAGGTTCTTATATGCCTTGCTTTTTGGCGGGCGCCTCCCAGGGACAGAGTCTGGCTCATACCCTGGGAGTGCCCTTTTTTGCGCATTCTCATCAGCAGGGGCATCTGGCTGCGGCAGCCTGGTCCGCCGGGCGGCTGGATTTGTTGGATCGTCCCTTTTTGGCTTGGCACCTGTCCGGGGGGACCACCGAGCTGCTGAAGGTGGAACCTCATGAGGGTGACCTTCAAGCGGAGCGTGTGGGCGGTACCAGTGACATCTCCGCCGGCCAGCTGATCGACCGTACCGGGGTGATGCTTGGCCTCCAATTCCCGGCGGGCAAGGCCCTGGACGGGCTTTCTGGTCAGGCGGATCTGCCTGCGGCGGGATATCGGGTCAAACTGGACGGGATGACCTTTTCTCTGTCCGGCATGGAGAATAAGGTGAAGCAGCTGATAGAGGCAGGGGAGAGCCCCGCCAACATTGCCCAATTTACTCTTGACACAGTCACTGGTGTGGTTGTCCGGGTGACCAGCGAGGCGCAGCGCCGCTGGCCGGAGCTTCCTGTGCTGTGCTCCGGCGGGGTAGCCTCCAATTTCCACCTTCGAAACGCCATGGAGCAGAACTGCCGTGCGTTGTTTGCCCAGCCCCAGTACGCCACCGATAATGCGATGGGCGTCGCCATTTTGACCTGGCGGGCGCTGGAGAGGGGGAAGTTTGGTGCGGGATGAGACGTCGATCCTGACCCCCGTTCAGGTGAGCCAGTATATCAAACGCTTTATGGATCGGGACCAGGTGCTGTCCGGCCTTTTGGTACGGGGAGAGCTGTCCAACTATAAGGTCTACCCGTCCGGCCACCATTATTTTACTCTGAAGGACCCGGAGGGAGCGCTGCGGTGTGTGATGTTCCGGGGAGATGCTGTCTCGTTGCGGTTTCGGCCGGAGAATGGGATGCAGGTGATTGCCGCCGGCCGGGTAACCGTCTTTCCACGGGATGGACAGTATCAGCTCTACTGCGTTCGACTGACCCCGGAAGGGGCGGGGGATCTTCATTTGGCCTTCGAACAGCAAAAGGAGAAACTGCTACGGGAGGGGCTTTTTGACCAAAGCCATAAAAAGGCCATTCCACGTTATCCGAAGACCATCGCCCTTGTGACCTCGCCCGCCGGCGCGGCGGTGCGGGACATGCTCCGGATTTTAGGGGCCAGGTGGCCTATGGCCCAGGTACGGATCCTTCCGGTTCGGGTTCAGGGGGAAGGAGCGGCCGAGGAAATCGCCTCCGCCATCCGCTGGGCCAACTGGAAACAGGTGGCCGACCTGATCATCACCGGCCGGGGCGGAGGGTCCATGGAAGATTTGTGGGCGTTTAATGAAGAATCGGTTGCTCGGGCCATTTTTGATTCGAATATCCCGGTCATCTCGGCCGTGGGGCACGAGCCCGATGTGACCATTGCCGACTTTGTGGCCGACCTGCGGGCGGCCACTCCGTCCAATGCCGCCGAACTGGCGGTGCCCGATCGAAATGAAATTTATGCGGCCCTGCGTAAGGAGCAGGAACGGCTGGAGGGCGGGATAAACTACCGCCTTTCCCGATATCGTCAAATGCTGAGCCGGATGGAAAAAAGCAGAGTAATGACCGATCCGGCCTTCTATTTTCAAAATAAAAGGCTGCTGCTGGACTATCAGAGCCGACGGCTGGCCCACGGACTGGACCGCAGTGTTTCCAGCCAAAAGGAGCGGCTGGGCCGGTTGGCGGCGGCTCTGGACGCTATGAGCCCGCTGAAGGTATTGGGCCGTGGCTATGCCATCGCGCAGAAGGAGAACGGGGCCGTGTTGTCCTCGGTGCAGCAGGCCGCTTCCGGCGATCGCATTCAACTGCGGCTTTCGGATGGTTCTGTGTACTGTCGGGTGGAGGAGCAGCAGCGGCCGTAATGGCTTCCGAAGATCGGAACTGGAAAAGCTGCATTGCCTTGAACGGAAGAGTCAAGTTTGCGGAATAATATTTGATTTCGTAGCCGGTAAGACCAGAAAGGAAGTACCCCATGGGGACAAAAAAGAAGCTGGACTTTGAGGGCGCGATGGCCCGTCTGGAAGAGATTGTTTCTCAGTTGGAGCGGGGAGACGCCCCTCTTGAGCAGGCGATGGTCCTGTTTGAAGAGGGCGCCGTGCTGCTGCGGGAGTGTACCAAGCAGCTGAACCAGGCGGAACAGAAGGTTGCCCTTTTGACTGCCGGGGAGAACGGACAGCCTGTGGAGCAGCCCTTCCAGGGAGAAAACTGACATGGAACAAGACGTTACACGGATGTTAGCGCGGGATCAGGCGATGCTCGAAGAGCATCTGGCCGACGTGTTTCGGGAAGACCCAAGGTACGCCGATTTGCAGGAGGCCATGGAGTATTCTCTGCTATCCGGAGGAAAACGAATTCGCCCGGTCCTGACGCTGGAAACCTGCCGCATGTGCGGGGGAAATCTCCAGACGGCGCTGCCCTTTGCGTGTGGGGTGGAGATGATTCATACCTACTCTCTGATCCACGATGACTTGCCGGCTATGGACAACGCCGACCTGAGGCGGGGCCGGCCGACCAGCCATACCGTCTACGGCGAGGCAACCGCGATTCTGGCGGGGGACGGTCTGCTGACCGCCGCGTTTGGCCAGTTGGCCAAAGCGGCGCTGCCCCCGGACCGTATTGTGGCAGCGGTATCCTGTCTGTCGGCGGCCGCCGGACCGGTGGGAATGGTGGGTGGTCAGTCGCTGGACATGGCTGGTGAGGGTCGGGCGCTGACGCGGGAGGAGCTGGAACTGCTTCAGAGCCTGAAGACTGGGGCGCTTATTTCCGCTTCCGCAGAATTGGGCTGCATTGCCGCCGGGGGCAGCCCGGAGCAGTTGGACAGAGTTCGCTGTTACGCTCAGGCGTTGGGGCGGGCGTTTCAGGTTCGGGATGACATGCTGGATTTGATCAGCTCTGACCAGGAGCTTGGGAAGCCGGTGGGCTCCGACCATGCCAATGAGAAAAGCACGTTCGTCACCGCGTTAGGATTGGATGGGTGTGAAGCCCTTGTTGAGAACCTTACTCAGCAGGCAATCGACGCACTGGACGGCTTTGAGCATCCCGAGTTTCACATTTGGCTGGCCAGGCAGATGGCTCAGCGAAAAGCCTGACCACGAATCAATTGGCCCCAAGGGACAAGAGACGGGGCGAAAAAGTCCCCTGAGTGGGAGGAAAAAATTTTGGAAGAGAAAAGAGTATACCACCCTTTGCTGGCCGGACTGACCGACGGGGAGGGTGTGGATCTCTGCGCTGCGCTGCGCCGAGAGCTGGTGGAAGACGTTTCAAAGACCGGGGGGCATCTGGCGTCTAACTTGGGCGCCGTGGAGTTGACGGTTGCCATCCACCGGGTATTTGATACCGGATTTGACCGGTTGGTTTTCGATGTCGGGCACCAGTGCTATCCCCATAAAATGCTCACCGGGCGGCGGGAAGCCATGTCAACCCTGCGGCAGTACGGCGGAATCGCCGGATTTCCGAAACCGGAGGAGAGCGTTCACGACGCGTTTATCGCCGGCCACGCATCGAATTCCGTGGCGGTGGCGCTGGGGATGACAAGGGCCAGGACCGTGCTGCAGGAGGATTATAAGGTGTTGGCCCTGATCGGGGATGGGGCTCTTACCGGAGGCCTGGCCTATGAGGGGCTGTCCAACGCCGGGGCGTGCGGACAGCAGCTTCTGGTCATCCTGAACGACAATGGAATGTCCATCACTCCAAATGTGGGAGCGGTGGCCGATTATCTTGCCAAGCGGCGGCTTAGGCCTCAATATTTGACGTTTAAAAAATATTATCGCAAAATTATGAATGCCACTTGGCTTGGACGCAAAGTGTACCGGGTGACGCACCGGGTCAAGCAGGCGCTGAAGCAGAGTCTGCTGCCCTGCAGCATGTTTGAAAATATGGGATTCAAGTACCTGGGGCCGGTGGACGGCCACGACCTGGCCGGGCTGACCCGGATTCTCCGGTATGCCAAGGAGTTGACGGGACCTGTTTTACTCCATGTGAAAACGACAAAGGGAAAGGGCTTTCTCCCTGCGGAGGAAAACCCGGATGCGTTTCACGGGGTATCCCCCTTTGATCCTCTGACCGGCTGCGCCAAAAAGGCCCATGGAAAAAATTTCTCTGCGGTATTTGGACGGACCTTGGCACGGCTTGGTCGGGAGGAGCGGCGGGTATGTGCCATTACAGCTGCCATGCTGAACGGTACGGGACTGGAGGAATTTCAACGGGAATTCCCGGATCGCCTGTTTGATGTTGGCATTGCCGAAGGCTGCGCCGTCTCGATGGCCGCCGGCATGGCGAAGCAGGGAGCCATCCCGGTGTTTGGCGTCTACTCCACCTTCCTTCAGCGATCGTATGATATGCTGGTTCACGATGTCGCCATTGACCGCCTGCATGTGGTGCTGGGAGTCGACCGGGCCGGGCTGGTGGGTGAGGACGGCGAGACCCATCACGGAGTGTTCGATGTGGCTTACCTAGACAGCATCCCAGGCATGACGGTACTGGCTCCATCCAGCTTTGCAGAATTGGAGCACATGCTGGAGCGGGCGGTCCTTCAACTGGAAGGACCAGTGGCGGTGCGCTACCCAAGGGGCGGCGAGGGGTCGTATCAGGCCGATTCCAGCGCGCATGCGTCTGTGGTACTCCGAGGTGGGACGGATATCACCTTGGCCGGATATGGAATTTTGATCAACGACCTGTTGGAAGCTGCAGAGCAGCTCTCCACGTACGGAGTAGAGGCAGAGGTCGTAAAGCTAAATATTATTACACCGATTTCGCCGGAGGAAGTGTTGAATTCCGTGCGAAAAACCGGTGTGCTGCTGACGGCGGAGGACTGCGCGGCCAACGGCAGTGTAGGCCAGCGGCTGGCTGCCTGTTTGGCCCAGGCCGGGATTGCGGCGAAGGTGTGCCGACTCAGCTGTGGAGACTGCTTTGTGGCCCACGGAAATCTGAGCTGCTTAAAGCGGGAGCTGAATTTGGACCGAGAGGGAATTTCCAAAAGGGCGCTGGAGGTGTTGGGCCGTGGCTAAAACGCGTTTGGATGTGGCGATGGTGGAACAGGGG
>JBFWME010000028.1:0-32672 GCA_050251755.1 Lawsonibacter sp.
TACATCTTGTGGTGAGCAAAGCGCTCCTTGGGTGACAAACTGTGAGCAAACCGGTAGTGCTACGAGGCCGAGGCAAAACGCAAACTTCACCCCAAAGGAAACGCCCAAGGTATCTCAGAACGAGATGCGAGAAGCATAACCGATATATACATTATTGCAAATTCGCCTTCAGCTGCTCTGCCCGGTCAGCCGCCTCCCAGGGCAGGTTCAAATCCATCCGGCCAAAGTGTCCGTAAGCGGCCAGCTGGCGATAAATGGGGCGGCGCAGCTTCAAATCCCGGATGATTGCCGCGGGGCGTAAATCAAAAGTCTTCTCCACCGCGGCTTCCAGTGCCTGGTCGGACACGGTTCCGGTTCCAAAGGTGTCCACACGGATGGAGACCGGCTTGGCTACGCCGATGGCGTAGGCCAGCTGAACCTGGCACCGTCCGGCCAATCCCGCAGCCACCACATTCTTCGCCACCCAGCGGGCAGCATAGGCGCCGGAGCGGTCCACCTTAGTGGGGTCCTTGCCGGAGAACGCGCCGCCGCCGTGGGGTGCGCTTCCGCCGTAGGTATCCACAATAATCTTCCGCCCGGTGAGGCCTGAGTCTCCCTGCGGACCACCCACCACAAATCGCCCGGTTGGGTTCACATAAATTTTCGTCTCCGCGTCTAGCAGCTGCTCTGGAATGACCGGTCGAATGACCAAGTCGATCATGTCCTTGCGGATTTGCTCCAGCTCCACCTCCGGGCCATGCTGGGTCGACACTACCACGGCATCCACCCGCTTTGGTGTATTGTCCTCGTTGTATTCCACGGTCACTTGGGTCTTGCCGTCTGGGCGGAGGTAATTCACCTGCCCCTCCTTGCGCACCTTTGTCAGCTTCATGGCCAGTCTATGGGCCAGGGAGATGGGCAGAGGCATCCCTTCCGGGGTCTCGTTGCAGGCGTAGCCAAACATCATGCCCTGGTCGCCGGCTCCGCTGTCCAGCCCGTCATCCTGAGTTCCCTCCTTGGCCTCCAGACACTTGTCCACGCCCATGGCGATGTCAGGAGATTGCTCGTCGATGGAGGTGATGACGGCGCAGGTATCACAGTCAAAGCCGAACTTTGCCCGGTCGTAACCGATCTCCCGCACCACCTGGCGCGCAATTTTTGGAATGTCCACATAGCAGGAGGTACTGATCTCCCCCATGACATGGACCAGACCGGTGGTCACCGTGGTCTCGCAGGCCACACGGGCCTGCTCGTCCTGCTCCAAAATCGCATCCAGCACCGCGTCGGATATCTGGTCGCAGATTTTATCCGGGTGTCCCTCGGTGACAGATTCAGAGGTAAACAATCGTTTTGCCATAATTTTTTCCTTTCTTTCGTGCAGAGGATGAAAAAACGCCCCGCAGTTTGGCGGAGCGCTACATTCGGATACACCCTCATCTTGCGATACACTACCGCCGGATTTGGCACCTTGCTACGCAGGCAGGTTGCCGTGGTTTCATAGGGCCGGTCCCTCAACCACTCTTGATAAGGCTATTTAATTGTACAGGCCGATTATACCAGTTTTTTTTCGTTTGTCAACTTATTTTTCAGGTTTTCCCGGCTTTTTCTTGAAAAATGCTTCAATCCCAATACGATAGATTCAGCTCTCACACGACCGAACAAACAAAAAGACGTTTCATGCGATACACTGCCGCCGTCATCGCCGTTCAGGATAGTTCACGCGTCCAGAGCATTCTACGAGGATCTGTTTGGCTTGTCCATCCCAAAGGACCAGATGCACAGCAAGTCCAACACTTTTTCACAGTTTTACGCCAGGTCCAGCAGCATGCCGGACCTGGCGTGTTCTCATCATGTATATGCCCGCATTCTCTTACATCTGTTCAAACAGACGGTGCTCCCGGGTCAGGACAGGGTTAACGACCAGTTTTTTCCCGTTCTCATACAGGTAAAAACCACCTCCGGTCTTGCGTCCCAGATAGTGGGCAGTGACCATCTTGCGCAGCAGGTGGGCAGGACGATACTTGGTGTCGCCCAGATCTTCATAGAACACCTGCATTACTTCCAGCAAAATGTCCAGTCCGATCATGTCGGCCAGCTCCAGCGGCCCCATGGGATGGTTGCAGCCCAGCTTCATACCGTTGTCCACGTCCTCCACGGTGCCCACGCCCTCGTCCAAAATCTGAACCGCCTCGTTCAGCATCGGGAGCAGCGCACGGTTGACGATAAAGCCCGGCTTATCCTTGGCCAGAATCAACCATTTTCCCATATTCTTGCCCACGTCTTTCACGGCTTCCAGGACTTCCTGGGAGGTACGCAGGCCGCACACGATCTCCAGAAGACGCATCACAGGCACCGGAGAGAAGAAGTGCATCCCCACCACCTTTTCAGGACGGTTGGTCGCGGCGCCCAGAGCGGTAAGTGAAATAGATGAGGTGTTGGAGGCAAATATGGTGTGTGCTCCACAGACCCGATCCAAGGTCTGGAACACCTCCGCCTTGGCTGCAAGCTGCTCAAAAATAGCCTCGATCACCAGATCGGCATCGGCAGCGGCAGTCAGACGGGTATCCGTTTTTAAACGGCTCATGCAGTCGTCTCTTTGCTCCCGAGTCAACGTTCCCTTTTCGACCAGCCGATCCAGGCGGTTGTTGATGCCGGCCTTGGCCCTGTCCAGCGCCTCTTCTCTCTGGTCGTTCAGGGTGACGGTATAGCCGCTCTGCAGTGCCGTCTGCGCGATACCGCTGCCCATCAGGCCGGCGCCTACCACAAAAATATTCTGGATATCCACAGTTTTATCCTCTTTTCATCCGATTTTATCGCCGGAGTTCGGCTGTTCCGTCCCCTGCCCTTCCAGTTGCAGGGGCCTCCGATCTCCATACGCCGACTATATTAGCACATCAATCGCCGCATGTCTCAGCATAAATCGGCTTAAAATCGTCTTATCTTGACCTCAACCTCACTGTGGTAGGAACATATCCTCGTTTAAAAGCGATTCAGCTCTACCGAACCATCATCCAGCCCTTTTTCGATGGCTCTGACCTGGGCATAGTAGCCGTAATCCTTGCTTACCTGAACCCAGAAGCGGTCCCCCACCTTTTTTCCAAGAAGGGACGCTCCCATAGGGGCCTCTTTGCTGATCAGTCCGTGGAGCACATCCTGGCGGACGGTGGTGACAACCTGCCAGGTTTCTTCCTCCTCATCCTCTTCCAAATACACGGTCACTTTGTCATACAGACCCACAGTGCCTTTGTCCGATTGATCCTCAATGACAACCGCCGTTTTGATCATATTTTCCAAAAAGCGGATGCGGCTTTCATTCTTGTTTTTGTCCCGCTTGGCCGCTTTATACTCAAAGTTCTCACTGAGATCCCCGAAGGATCGGGCCACTTTTACCTCCTCCAGCAGCTGGGGTCGAAGGGTAATGCGGCGGTAGTCCAACTCCTCTTTCATCTTCTTCAGATCGATGTTTGTCAATTCGTTATGCATGATTCAGGCCTCCCAGCCCGCCAAATAGTCCTTCTGTTCCTGGGTTAGACAGTCAATCGCCAGGCCCATGGCCTTCAGCTTTACCCGGCCAATCTGGTCGTCAATCTCAGCGGGAACATTATACACTCTTTTTTCCAGCCCGCCACGGTGCTTGACCAGCCACTCCAGAGAAAGCGCCTGGACCGCGAAAGACATATCCATAATCTCCGCGGGGTGCCCGTTTCCGGCCGCCAGATTGACCAGCCGTCCCTCGGCCAGCACATTGAGGATGCGGCCGTCGGTCAGGCGGAACCCCTCGATGTTCTCCCGGCGGGGGAATCGTTCCGCGGCCAGAGCGGCCAGAGCAGCCACATCCACCTCACAGTCAAAGTGGCCGGAGTTGCAGAGGACGGCGTTGTGTTTCATGACCTGAAAATGCCGCGCCACGATGACATCTTTGCATCCGGTGGCGGTGACGAAGATGTCTCCGTATTTTGCAGCCTCATCCATGGGCATCACCCGGAAGTTTTCCATGGTTGCCTCCAGCGCTTTGAACGGATCCACCTCGGTGACGATGACATCGGCGCCCATTCCCTTGGCCCGCATCGCGATGCCTTTGCCGCACCAGCCGTAGCCGGCCACCACCACCGTCTTGCCCGCCACCATCAGGTTGGTGGTGTGCATGATGGCGTCCCAGGAGGACTGTCCCGTGCCGTATTTGTTGTCGTAGTAGTGTTTGGCCTTCGCGTCGTTTACCGCCATCATGGGACAGGGCAGGATGCCGGCCCGTTCCCGGGCATACAGGCGGTGAATGCCTGTGGTAGTCTCCTCGCAGCCGCCGATCAATCGGTCGCCATACCCGGCGCAGCGCCCTCCCAGCAAAGAAATCAGATCTCCCCCATCGTCTATAATGAGATGAGGGCGGCATTTCAGCGTCTCCACCAGCAGGTGCTCATATTCCTCCAGATCGACCCCATGGATCCCGTACGTGTCCACGCCCAGATCCGCCATCGCTGCGGCCACATCATCCTGAGTGGACAAGGGGTTGCACCCCGTCAGATGGACGTCGGCGCCTCCCTCCCGGAGCACCAATCCCAGATTCGCTGTTTTGGCCTCCAGATGGACGGAGACGGCAATGGTCAGTCCGGCAAACGGCTTCTCCCTGCGAAACCGCTCCTCAATCCCGGACAAAGCGGGCATAAAATCCCGCACCCACTGGATTTTTTGATGGCCCGATGGGGCTAGGGATATATCTTTGATCATACTCATAGCAAAAACTCCTTTTGGCGTATCTGTTTCCATTTATCATACCACAATCCGAGGGCTGAAAAAAGCCCAGCCCTTCAAATGTTTACAGTTTGGTTATGGACTTTTTCGTCAAAACCGGGTAAAATGAATTTTACATCTCACAATTACATGCATAAGGAGGGCTGTCCATGAAGGCCGTTTCCCGTTGGCTGGACCGCTTTTGTTACAACCACCCTAAATTTGGAATCCCAAATTTAATGAAATACATTGCTCTGGGCAACGTGGCCATCTATCTTATGGACATGCTTACCAATAACTTTGTCTCGAGCATGTTGTCCTTCTATTTCCCCGCCATTGCTTCCGGGCAGGTCTGGCGGGTGATTACCTTTGTCGTCGTCCCCTCCAACCGGGGAGGCGGAATGGTAGGCGCTTCTCTGTTTGCGGATGTCTTTTTCTTCCTACTCACCACGTTCTTTTACTATTGGATCGGCACCACCCTAGAGCGCCAGTGGGGGACCACTCGGTTTACCGTGTTTTACACACTTGGCTTTTTCTTCAATGTGGTGCTTGGCCTGGTAACCCGCACCTCCGTCACCATGTACTACATCAACATGTCCATGTTCTTTTCCTTTGCCACCTTGTATCCGGACATGCAGGTGCTCCTGTATGGGCTTATCCCGTTGAAAGTGAAGTGGCTGGCTTGGGTAGACGCCGCATTTTTTGCCTACGACATCGGCTATTATCTTTTTGCCGGGCTGGGACTTTTGGCGCTGCTGCCTGTTTTGGCCATTCTTAACTACTTTATCTTCTTCTGGGAAGATCTGACCAATCTCCTGCGCCGGGGCCGGGACCGGATTGCTCACCGAACCAGTCCCCAGACCATCAATTTAAAAAAGGCACAGCAGGATGTCCAGCAGCGGAAAGGCTATCTTCATAAATGCGCCGTATGCGGCATCACGGACGCGGACGACCCCAATATGGAATTCCGTTATTGTTCCAAGTGCAACGGTTACTACTGCTACTGCATTAATCACATCAACAATCATACCCACGTGCAGTGAAAAAAGAAAACCACGGAGTACCGCAAGCGGTACTCCGTGGTTTCTTCTCTGTGTCACAGAGAAGAAACGAATTTAAATGGCGCATGAAGGGTTATGCCTGCTCCAAGGCCAGACGAAATTCCTTCAGAGCCTCGGCTACCGTGGTGATCCGGTTCACCCGCTCCACCCCGGCCCCGCAGAAGAACAGTCCCTCTTCCACGTTGCCCTTCACCGCTTCAATCAGCGCGTGGGTGATGCAGTAAGCTGTTTTGGCCGGGTCGCAGCTTTTGATGCACCCGGTACACCTCAGGGGTGGAATCCGTTCTCCCGACTCCATCCGGCGCACCAGCGGGGTCGCAATGGCCCGTCCCGGCATCCCCACCGGGCTGTGGATGATGCGAACATCTCCCGCTCCGGCGTTGACGATCACATTCTTAAACCCCTGAGCGGCATCGCATTCTTCTGTTGCAATCAGGCGGGTGGCAATCTGCACCCCAGATGCTCCAAGCGCACGGAAACGGACCAGATCGGCTCCGCACAGCCCTCCCCCGGCCACGAACACCGGAATGTTTCTGCGATATTTCTGCTCATAGGGCTTTAGTTCTTCCAACACCTGGGGCAAAATCTCCTCCAGCGTCTGGGCAGTCCCCTCCAGCAAATCTGTCTCCCGAAAGCCCAAGTGGCCGCCGGCTCCCTGGCCCTCGATCACCACAAACTGCGGAGCTACCCCATATCGTTTGTCCCAAATTTTTAAAATCAGCTTGGCAGCCCGGCCGCTGGAGACAATGGGGGCCAGCGCCGTGTCCGATCCGGCGGTCAGCCCGGGCAGCTCCAGAGGCAGCCCAGCCCCCGAGATAATGGCGTCCGCTCCCCCCTCCACGGCCGCCCGAACCAGCGAGGCATACTGCTGCATCGCCGTCATCACATTCACTGCCACCAGCCCCCGTCCCTTTGCAAGGGCTTTCGCCTTGGAAATCTCTTCCTTCAGAGCGCGGACGTTTGCTTCCTGGGGATTCTCTCGGAAATCTGCCTCTCGGTACCCGGGCTGGGCCGCACTGATGCATCCCATTCCGCCGCAGGCCGCCACCGCTCCCGCCAGTCCTCCCAACGAAACTCCCACCCCCATTCCTCCCTGGAGGACGGGAAGCTCTAAGTTCTTTGTCCCAATGGAAACCATTTCCCCACCTTCTCAATTTCAAAAATTATAAAATTTAATTTTAATAATCGCATTTGATGATATCATAAAATGAGTTTTTGTCAAGAAAAACCCCGAACCAGCAAAGCTGATTCGGAGTTCCGCCTGTTGGAAAAGTCTTTTGGGCTTTTCAGCAGGCGGATTTTCTCCGCCGCTGGCGGCTTCGAAAAAACGGCCGCTTGGCCGCCCCATCTGCAATGGGGCTTTTACTCCGCCGCCACGGCCTCCGCCACCCGAATTCCGTCTACGGCTGCGCTCACGATTCCTCCCGCGTAGCCCGCCCCTTCGCCGCATGGATACAGTCCACGGAGCGGTGATTGAAAGTTCTCATCCCGGAGGATACGCACTGGAGATGAGGATCGGGTTTCCACCCCGGTCAGTACTCCGTCCGGGTTGGCGAACCCGTTGAGCTTTCGATCCAGCAGGGGCAGCGACTGCCGTAGCGTGTCAATCACATACTCAGGCAGGCAGGCATCCAGCTTGGTCCAGGCTACCCCCGGGCGATAGGTGGGCAAAATCGCCCCCGCCCCTTCGGAGGTCCGCCGGGCAAGAAAATCCTCCACCCGCTGGGCCGGAGCCACAAAGCCTCCGCCACCTAAGCGAAATGCCGCACGCTCCCATTGTTCCTGAAACCGAACGCCGGAGAGCACGTCTCCCTCCGGAAAATCCTCCGGCCCCACTCCCACCAACAGGCCGCCGTTGATGTTCGCCCCATCCCGGGCCCGAAAGCTCATACCGTTGGTGACCACGCCCCCCTGCTGGGAAGCCGCGGCCACAATCTGACCCCCGGGACAGACGCAGAACGTAAAGGCAGAGCGGCCGTTGGGCAGGTGACAGGCCAGCTTGTAGTCCGCGGGAGGCAGCTGCTGCCATTCCGGCCCATATTGCTGGCGGCTGACCAACGCCTGGCTGTGCTCCATACGCACACCGATGGCAAACTTCTTTTTCTCCATGGGTACGCCCGTATCCCGGAGCATGGCAAACGTATCTCGGGCCGAGTGCCCGGGGGCCAGCACCAAAGCATCGCAGCGCAGCTCGTAAGGGCCCTGCCTCCCCTCCACCGTAAGGCCGGTCAGCTGTCCGTTCTCCACCCGCAGCCCCGACAGGGTATGCCCAAATCGGATGTCACAGCCAAGAGACAGCAGTTCCTGGCGGATCTGTTTCACCACCTGGCGCAGAACATCGGTCCCAATGTGGGGCTTACTGGAAAATCGAACATCGGCGGGAGCTCCCGCTCCCACCAGAGTTTCCATCACCGCCGTGATCCGGGGATCGTGGGTGCCGGTGGTCAGCTTGCCGTCGGAAAAGGTGCCCGCGCCCCCCTCGCCGAACTGGACGTTGGAGGCGGGATCCAGCTGCCCCGTACTCCAAAACCGCTCTACATCCGCCGTCCGGGTATCCACGTCCTGTCCCCGCTCCAGCACGATGGGGGGCAGGCCGCTGCGCGCCAGAAACAGGGCAGCAAACAACCCCGCGGGGCCCATCCCCACCACCACCGGGGCAAGGGACGACCGCCGGGTCACATCTGGAAAACAATAGGGCTTCCGCTGCACCAGGCTGATGTTCCGGCCCGGCGCAGCACTCACCAGCGCCTCCTCCCCGGGCATGGAGACCTCTACTGTGTATACATAGTGCACATCCCGCTTCCTGCGGGCATCAATGGACTGGCGAACAACGGAAAGCTCACCCAGCGCTCCGGGGCGCACCCCCAGGGCTTTGGCCGCCTGCTCTCTCAGCTGGTCTGTATTCCCGCCCGGAAGGAGGGGCAAATTCCCGATCTGTATCATACCATCACCGAACCGTTCTTTCCTATTTTTTGGACTGGGCAGCCACCTTGTTCTGTGTTTTCTCGTCAGACAAGCGCTGCCGGCTTCCATGCCGTCCGGGGCAGCAATGGCCGCCCATGTGTCGGACGGCCATTGCTCCCGGGACGCATACCCGAATCTTTGATTCCCGCATGTTTGCACGGGCTTTTCTTGTTTTACTCCACCACCACGGCTGTGCCGCTGGCCGTGACCATCAGCATGCCGTTGTTGGCGCCCAATACCTCGTAGTCCACGTCAATTCCCACCACAGCGTTGGCGCCCAAACCCAAGGCCCGCTGCTCCAGCTCTCGGAGGGCCGTCTCTCTGGCGTTCATCAGTTCCTCCTCGTAGCTGCCGGACCGGCCGCCGAAGAAGTTGCTCAAGCCCGCGGCAAAGTCCCGGACAAAGTCTACCCCGGAGACCACTTCACCGAAGACAATGCCCCGGTAGTCCGCAATCTTCTTCCCTTCCACGCTTGGGGTAGTGGTCAAAATCATTTCACATTCCTCCTGTCATCTCGTTTAAAATCGCATGGACATATCCCTCGATGTCAAATCGCTCTAACGGGCTGTCCTTCCGCAGATATAGGGGGTGGTGAGGGTGCCCCTTTTTGGATTTCCGCCCGGCGGAGTACCACCGGGCCCCTCTGCTCCGGCCGACAGCAATCATATCCCGGACACAAGCGGGCAGGTAATCCCGTTTTTCAATGATGGTACCCCAAGCGGCCCAGACTGCGGGCATCCCCGCCCGGTCCAGGGAAAGCGCATACTCAAAGGCTTTCATATTCTGGGCATGAAGTTCCTGATTATAGGTCCGCTCCATGTCGTCGGGATTGGTAGCCCGCTGGGCATAAACATTAAACATTAAAAAGCTGTCATATCCGTTGTGGAGGGCTACCCGCTCCACCGATTTCAGCGTGTTGTCCAGGTCGTCTGGAACCGCGGTGGATGGGTTGATGCCCACGCAGATCAGCGGCCTTTCCCCGCGGGTACCCAGGATATATCGATACTCCGAGTAATCATTCGGGACATAAATCCATTTCGTACTGTCATAATTCGGACTGGGCCCTTCGGCCGCCTCCAGAGCCCGGTCAAAGTCCGCCAGTTCCAGCAGACTGGTTTCGCAGGCAGGAATATGCATCGGCTTCGCCCCCTCTTTCCCTCCGCGCTCTTCCATCCAAGCCCTTCCGCAAGAAGAACGTGCGTTTGTTCTATATGGAGATCATTCCCAGGAAAAGTTCACAATTTTCCCGTTGAACCCCACGAACCAGACTGGTATAATCAATCCGTATCTCATCCATTTGGCTTTCTCTTGCGTTATGCTTTTTGGTTGATTAAAATCAGCCCGGACAGGCACAAAACAATTCCCGCCACCTGGTACAGTGAGATCGTTTCCTGATACAGCAGCCGCCCCACAAAAATCAGGCTTACGGCCAGGAGGATACTGGCCACCAGGGGGCCGAGGCTGATATTCCACCCGACCTTATACATCAGAATACTGCCCGCCTCCAGGCCCAAAATGGCCACCGCCAGCACCACAGTCGCCCAGTTGAGATATGACAGCTCCTGTGTCAGCTTCTTTGTGGGACTTGTCAGATAGTATGCCGCCAGCGCCAGCGCAGCCCCGATGACATAGGTAACCGCCAGAGAGGCAAAGGTGTTAATCTTCGGGGATATGGATTTGGCGCAAATGTGGTAGATCACGTTGGAGCAGACCACCGTAAGAATCGGAAGATAAAAATACATTCTCAATTTGACCTCCAGTCACGTGGCATAGGAATGGAATTCCCGTCCCTGCCATAGAAGCACTATAACAAACGCCCTGTGCTTTGTCAAACAAATGTCCCAACAAACCGCAGAAAGCGCCTCTTCATCCCCGCCCAAGCAATGTTCAAACAGCCGAAAAAGTGAGGAAGCATAGTCATGTATCAGTCATTGAAGCAACTTTGGATCCGAACGTTACCCATAGCCCTGTCGGCCGTCCTTTTGGCGCAGCCCGTCCTGGCCGCCGGTCAGCCCACGGCACCCCAGGGGTGGCGTTCTCCCTTCTCCGACGTGACGGAGGGGGCCTGGTTCTACCCCTTCGTAGCCGTTCTGAATAGCCAGGAGGTGATCAGCGGGTATCCTGACGGCCGCTTCGGCCCCAATGACACCACCCGCGCGGGCGACTCGATGATTATGATTCTGAAGGCGGCCGGCAGCGGCACGCTGGAGTCCCCTTCGGGCGCTCACTATGCCGCCGTCTATGCCGACTATGCGGTCAATCAGGGCTGGCTGACCCAGGATCAGGTCCCCGATGATCTGGACGGCTCCATCTCCCGGCAGTTCATCGCCCAGCTGGCGGCCAAGGCCCTGGGTCTGGCTTCGGTTGAGGCTGCTTCTCCTTTTGCCGACGCAGAGGACGGTTATGTCACGGCTCTGTATCAGCAGGGCATTGTGGCGGGCACCCAGGAGGGAGACAGCCTGCTGTTCCATCCCGATGCCTCCATTACCCGGGCGGAGCTCAGCGCCATCGTCTGGCAGATCCGGGAGTACGCCACCCACATCCACTTTGGCACCTACACCCTGGACATTCTGGAAAACGTGCCTGTGAACGCCTACGATCCCTCTGCCTTTATTCTGGACGGAGACCGGATGGACTATACCGGCGAGGGGGTGAAGACCTCTCTGGGCATCGACGTGTCCTATCACCAGGGCGCCATCGACTGGGAGAAGGTCGCCGACGACGGCATTCAGTTCGCCATGATTCGGGCTGGCGGCCGGTACTACGGCAGCGGAACCATATTTGAGGACACCCAGTTCCGCAGCAACATCCAGGGCGCGCTGGACGCAGGGCTGGACGTAGGGGTCTACTTCTTCTCCCAGGCCATCACCGTGGAGGAAGCGCAGGAGGAGGCCAACTTCCTGCTGGATTTGCTGAAGGATTATGAGATCACCGAGCCTGTGGTATTTGACTGGGAGAACATCACCTATGATACCGCCCGCACGGATGGGGTAGACCGCGCCACCGTCACCGCCATGGCCAACGCCTTCTGTCAGACGGTGGAGCAGGCGGGCGATTCGCCCATGATCTACTTCAACCAGTACATCGGCTATCTCCTCTATGACCTGGAGGATGTGGTTCAGTACCCCTTCTGGCTGGCCCAGTACGGCGCCACCCCCGGTTTCTATTATCACTTTCAGATGTGGCAGTACACCGATTCCGCCCAGGTGGACGGTGTGGAGGGGAAGGCAGACCTGAATCTTCGCATTCTGCCCCAATAATACATAAAAACACGCGGAGTGGTTTTATCAGATAGACAAAACCGCTCCGCGTTTCCATTATGATTTACGCTTGGACGCTTTCCGCTTGATATAATAGCGCTGCAAAATCAACAAAACTATGCCTCCGCCACTTCCCCCCAGAAAAATAGTTAACTGATCAGCAACTCGCGCCTGATCGCAAAAAAAATTAATCAGGAAAACGCCCAGAATCTCCAGTGACAGAACAAGTAAAACTTTTTGAGTGAGCGAAAGCTCATCGGATACAATCCAATCGCGCAACTCTACCGCCATCAATAGCAAACTAAACGTGAACCCCCAAGACTCCCGAAATGGTGGAAATAGAAGGGTAAGTAAAGTAATTAAAATTGCAATCAGCAGCCTCTGAATGGATTGCTTGATCCAACCCATAAACGGTCACCCCTTTCTCCAGATTAAAATCAATCTATTCTTCACTCATATACTAATCCTTCCAGGGGCATCCTGCAAGCGTCATTGCGATCTTTTTGTAAGAATATCTCCTCTCATTTTTATTTCAATCGCCCCAGTCTGCCGGATTTACCCCACAATCCCGATTTCAATTCCCCGAACATTCAGAACCGGCCGACCGGGAAAAGCAGAAAATCAAACGCGCTGCGGAGACAAACCTGTTTCCGCAGCGCGTTTTCCATCTAAAAGATTGCCCAATCAGACATTGGCGTGAACCAGCTTGGGAACCACTTCCGGCTGGGGCTCCCGCGCAGGGTTGCTCTCCGAATGGGTCAACCCCTTGGCGTTGGCCAGCATCAGCTTGATACGGTTCTCCTGGTTGATCTTGGTGGCCCCCGGATCGTAATCAATGGCCACAATATTACTGTATGGATAGTCGTCCTTCAGCTTACGGATCATGCCCTTACCCACAATATGGTTGGGCAGGCAGCCGAAGGGCTGGGTGCAGACAATGTTGTTGGTGCCCGAATGGATCAGTTCCAGCATCTCGGCCGTGAGCAGCCAGCCCTCGCCCATCTTATTGCCATCGCCCAGGTAGCCATGTACCAGCTCATGCAAATTCTGGAACGTACCGGGGGCGCGGAAGCGGCCGGAGCGCTCCAGGGCGGCGATCATGTCCTTCTGGCAGCCCTCGATATAGGCCATAAAGGCCTGGCAGGCGGCCTTCTTAATCCATTTTCCGCCATACAGGTCCACATCGGCCACCCGGTTGTAGACTTTGAAAATGATAAAATCGGTCAGGCCCGGAACCACAGGCTCCACACCCTCGCTTAGCAAAAATTTCTCCAGATTGTTGTTGCCCAGGGGGGCGAACTTCACATAGATTTCGCCCACCACGCCCACGCGAACCTTGGGTTCACCCGCCACCGGGATGGCGGCAAAATCGGAGCAGATTTCGCCAAAGATGGCTCGCATCTGCCTGCGGCTCATGCCCTTGCCAACCTGGAAGCCGTCCACCAGCGTTTGGGACCAGCGGTCGATCATGGCGTCGGCGGCCCCTTCCTCAACCTCGTAGGGCCGCACCTGGTTGGCCACGTTCACCACAATGTCTCCGTACATCATGGCATAGATTGCTTTCCGGATAAAGGACAGCGTCAACGAAAAGCCCGGATTTTTCTCCAGCCCGGACAGATTGACCGAAACCACGGGAATATACGCCATATCCGCCTTCTCCAGGGCTTTGCGCAGCAGATGGATGTAGTTGGACGCCCGGCATCCGCCGCCGGTCTGGGTGATCAGCAGCCCAACCTTGTGTGGGTCATAGCCCCCGTGTTTCACCGCGTCGATGAGCTGGCCAATGACCAGCAGCGCCGGGTAACAGGTGTCGTTATGGACGTACTTCAGTCCCTCGTCCACAATCCCCCGGTGGTTGGTGGTCAACATGTCCACCTTGTATCCTTCGCACTCCAGTAGCTTCTGCATCATGCCGAAGTGGACGGGCAGCATTTGGGGCATGAGAAGGGTGTACTCCTCCTTCATGTCCTTGGTAAACAGCAAACGACCGGTGTCGTCATAAATCAATTTTGCCATAGGGTTTTCTCCTTTCCAGAGAAGCGAACGCAAATAGGAACACGATTCATCCGCAGGGCCCTCATTGTGGTCCCGCGGCGGAGATCCTCAACGCTCGTTTCTCGCCTCAATGGCAGCCATTAGGCTTCGGATCCGGATTTTCACCGCACCCAGGTTACTAATATCATCAATTTTCAGCTGAGTGTACAGCTTGCCGCCCTCCTCCAGAATCGAACGCATCTCGTCGCCGGTAATGGCGTCGATGCCGCAGCCGAAGGAAACCAGCTGGATGAGTTCTGTGTCGGGCTGTGTACACACATACCGCGCGGCGTTATACATTCTTGCATGGTACGTCCACTGGTTGAGCACATGGCGGGGTGCTTTGTCCTCCAGATCGAAAACGGCATCCTCCGTGACCAGTATAAAGCCATAGGAGGTAATCAAATCGTTGATGCCGTGGTTAATCTCTGGGTCCATATGGTAGGGCCGTCCGGCCACCACCAGAATGGGATGCCCCTCCTGTCTGGCCTGGGCGATATACTTCTGGCCGGTGGCGCGCAAGTCGTCTTTATAGGCATCGTAGGCCGCATAGGCGGCTTTGACAGCAGCCACGGTCTCCCGCTTGGGAACCTGAAATTCGTTAAAAAACCACTCGCTGGCCTTCCGCTCAAAGTCTTGGGGGCGATGGAGTCCAAAATAGGGATCCAGATAGCGGACCTTCTTCAACTCGGGCACGTTGGCCAGCAGCAGCTCTGGGTAATAGGCCACCACGGGACAGTTGTAGTTGTTGTCGCTGACGCCCTCGTTAAAGTTATAGGGCATACAGGGGTAGAAGATGGCGTCCACCCCCTGCTCTACCAGCGCCTCTACATGACCGTGGAGCAGCTTGGCTGGGTAGCACACCGTGTCCGAAGGAATGGTGCGCTGGCCCTTCAGGTAAAGCTTGCGGGACGATTCGGGGGACAGGACGATCTCAAAGTTCAGCCTGGTAAACAGCTCAAACCAGAACGGCAGGTTTTCGTACATGTTCAGGCCAAATGGAATTCCGATTTTTCCCCGGCCTCCGTTCCCCATCCCTGTTCCGTTCATGGCGCGAAGCTTGGCGTATTTATACCGCATCAGGTCGGGCAGGCGGCTGGGCTCCTCCCCCAAGGGGCGAGAACACCGATTGCCCGATACAAACCGCCGCCCGCCGTCAAAGGCGTTGACGGTCAGGGAGCAGTGGTTGGTGCACAGTCCGCAGGTGGCGGGCCGAGCCGTGTGGGTAAAGTGCTCCAACGCCTGAGCGGTCAGCAGAGCACTCTCGTCCAGATGCAGATCCCGAGCAGCCAGGGCAGCTCCGAATGCTCCCATAATACCGGCAATGGTAGGCCGAATCACGTTTCGTCCCAGCTCCTGCTCAAAGGCACGAAGCACCGCGTCGTTGAGGAAGGTGCCGCCCTGAACCACAATGTGCGTTCCAAGGTCGTCGGCGGAAGCGGCGCGGATCACTTTATAAATGGCGTTTTTCACAATGGACGTAGACAGGCCGGCAGAGATGTCGGCTACGCTGGCCCCGTCCTTCTGGGCCTGTTTGACGCTGGAATTCATAAAGACGGTACACCGGGATCCCAAATTCACCGGTTTTTGTGTAAATAGCCCCAGCTTGGCAAACTCGGCAATCTCATAGCCCAGGGCCTTGGCAAAAGTCTCGATAAAGGAGCCGCAACCGGAAGAGCATGCCTCGTTCAGCATAATGGAATCTACAGCCCCGTTTCGGATTTTAAAGCACTTCATGTCCTGGCCGCCGATGTCGATGATAAAGTCTACATCGGGCTCAAAATGAGCGGCGGCCTTATAGTGGGCCATGGTCTCTACCAGGCCAAGGTCGCAGGAAAACGCATTTTTGATTAAATCCTCGCCATAGCCGGTAACCGCTGCGCCGCGGATCACAATGCGGTCGCCGCACATCTCATAAATCCGTTTCAGCTGTTCCAACACCAGGACCACCGGGTTGCCCTGGTTGGAGTGATAATACGTATACAGCAGACCGCCGTCTTCGGTAATCAGTGCCAACTTGGTGGTGGTGGAGCCGGCATCCACACCCAGCCAGGCCGGACCCACGTAGGTGCGGATGTCCACCTCGGGGGGCTTGTTGGCATTGTGGCGGGCACAGAAGGCGTCATATTCCTCCCGGCTTACAAACAGGGGAGACATCGTATCCACCAAAGTGGTGGTGTCCACGCTCTCCTCCAGTTTTTTCAGTGCCGTCTCGAAGACGATGGGCTGGTAGTCGGTGGCGCACAGGGCAGCACCCATGGCGGCAAAGCAATCCCCGTTCTCCGGGAAGATGGCATGGTCGCCATCCAGCTTCAGCGTATCCACAAAGCGCTCCCGCAGCCCCATCAAAAAGTGAAGGGGACCGCCCAGAAAGACAATCTTCCCCTTCAATTCCCGGCCCTGTGTCAGGCCGGCAACTGTCTGATCAACCACCGCCTGAAAAATGGAGGCGGCCACGTCTTCCTTCCGGCCGCCCTGGTTCAAAATGGGTTGTATATCACTTTTTGCAAACACACCGCAGCGAGAGGCAATGGGATAAATTTTCTCGTGCTTCAGGGATAGCGTATCCAACTCGCCCACCGTGACATTCATCAAGGTCGCCATCTGGTCAATAAAGGCGCCGGTGCCTCCGGCGCAGGACCCGTTCATCCGCTCCTCCAGGGCGCCCCCGAAGAAGATGATTTTGGCGTCCTCGCCTCCCAACTCAATGACGGCATCGGTGTCCGGAATATATGTACTCACCGCAGCGGCAGTGGCATAAACCTCCTGGACAAAGTCAATCCCGGCGGCATTTGCCACCCCCAAACCGGCGGAACCGGTAATGGTAACCTTAATGTTTTGTCCCGAGAGCATTTCGGAAATCGATTGAAGGACCTCGCAGGCCCGCTCCCTCGTTTTTGAATAATGCCGCTCGTAAGAGCGGAACAATAGCTTGTTTTGTTCATCCAGGACCACCACCTTGACGGTTGTGGACCCGATATCAATTCCCACGCGTAGACTCATAATAAACTCCTGCCATTTGGCTTATCCATAGATCAGAACAGATTCGTTTACATTATGATAGTAGTTTTCAAAATGAAAAACAACGAAATTAACGGTTTCTTAACGAGCCAATAGGAGGAAAAAACAAAAACTTAACGGCTTAATATTCGGCATTATTAACAGATCCCATTTTTGTTTTTAGATAGTTTCACAAATTTTCAATTCATTCACCATAGAACGTTTGCAATCGAGCCGCCCATTCTACAAGCTGCCCGTTACAGTTGCTCCTCCTCCGCCCTACTTCAAATCGCGGAAAGCCCGCCAATGGCCGTACCATTAATCATCGCTTGCCCGATCCGGCATTTTCTCTGATGTTCGACCATCGTTTGAATTTTCAAAGAATTTAACAGAAAACCTTGCACAAACTGAGCTTGTCCCTTATGATGGGACAGAGAATCGGGAAGGGAGCGCGAATTATCTGCAATGAAGAGATCCAAATTGCCCAAGCTACGGCTGGCCATCTGGCAGCGCTGGATTTTAATCGGCTTTCTGATGGCCCTGAGCAGTCAATTTTATCTGTCCGCTTGGGCAGAGGGTTTCCGCGTCTCAGCCGCGGCTATCTTATATCCCGTTTTACTGGTCACCATGATGCGGGACAGTCACCGCCCAGGCACCGGATTGGTCACCGGGCTGTTTATCACGGTCTTTCGCGCCGCCGTTGATTTGCTGCAGGGCACCACATTTCTTCTTGCCCTTCAGCTGGAATATCCGGGCGGAATCTTCTACCTGTGCTACGACAGTCTTTTGTGCCTGCTGGTACGGGACCGCCGTACCGTCTCTCGCCTTCCGCTGTGGTTTTCCTTTTTCCTTTGTGACGCACTTTCCAATACACTGAACCTGGCCCTATCCAGTCATTTGACGGTTCCCGGGCATTCCCACACACTGGTATCCTTGGTTGGACTGGCTCTTCTTCGCTCCCTGACTGCCTTGGCACTCCTTTGGGCTGCCGACCGCTACCGTCAGCTTCTGCTGCGTGAGGAGCATGAACAGCGCTACCGCCACCTGTTCCTGATGACGGCAAATTTGAAAACGGAGCTATACTTTTTAAAGAAGGATGCAGAGGATATTGAATCTGTTATGACCCATGCCTATCAGCTGTATGAGCAGTTGGAGCGTCACCAGGCCCCTGAGGAATTGACCGCTCTGGCCCTGTCGATTGCCCGGGATGTCCACGAGGTAAAAAAGGATAACCTGCGCATTATCCGTGGGATTGACGAGGAAGTGGCAGGCGTCTATGACCGTGAGGCGATGTCCTTGTCCGACCTGTTTCATATTTTAGAGGTGTCTACCCGCCAATTTCTCGGGGCACAGAGGGCAAATATCCGTTTGGAGTGCCACTGCCAAGAGAATTTGTCGATTCGGGAGCATTACCGTTTGCTTTCCATTGTGAAAAATTTGGTGACCAACTCTGTGGAAGCCATCCAGGCCGGCTCCGGCCACGGAATCGTGCACGTGGACTGCTGGCCTCAAGGTGACCAGCTGTTCCTCCGGGTAAGAGACGACGGCCCCGGAATCCTGCCCCGGGTTATGAACTTGCTGTTTCAAGTCGGGTACTCCACCAAATACGACCCGGATACCGGCGATATCAAACGCGGCGTAGGGTTGCCCGCCGTACAGTACATCGTGAAAGAACTGGGCGGAACGATTCAAGTCGAATCCGTGCCGGGAAAATGCACCCAGTTTCAAATCGAACTCCCTTTGGGGGCTATGACAGGAGAAGCATATGAGGATTTACGTCATTGAGGATGACATCACCGTCATCAGCATCCTGGAAGATATCGTAGAACGCAACGGCCTTGGCTCCATCTGTGGAGACACTTCCGACGGGCCCCCGGACTTAGATTGCATTCTGGCTGTAGATCCGGATTTAATCTTGGTGGATCTGCTGATGCAGGGGAAAGACGGCATTCAAGTCGTCCGCGAATTGCGGGAAAAGGGCTGTCTTTCTCGATTTATTATGATTTCTCAGGTGTCTTCCAAGGAAATGATCGCGAAGGCTTATTCTGCCGGGGTGGAGTTTTTTATTCAAAAACCCATCAACCTCATTGAGGTGAAACAGGTCATCGGCAACGTGATCCGACAGATTGAGAACGAGCGGGCTTTGACGGCCATTCAAAGCGTCTTTACCAACCGTGCTCCAATCCCTCAACCGCCCCAGCAGGATCGTGAGCGGCGCCGGCTGAAATACATTTTGAGCCAGCTTGGCATGGCGGGCGAAAAGGGTTCCCAAGATATTCTTGACATGTGCGTTTATTTGCTGAAACGTGGGGAAACCGCCTCTCAGGTGGGGGTAAGCGCCCTGTGCGCCCAACTGAGCGATACGCCCAAAACGCTGGAGCAGCGGGCCCGCCGGGCCGTGGAGCGGGGATTAAGTCACATTGCCAGCATCGGGCTGGAGGACTACAATAACGAATTTTTTGTTCGTTATGCCGCTCGTCTCTTTCCCTTTCCAGAGGTACGGGCTGAAATGGCTCATCTTCAGGGCAAAGGACCAGGCGGCAAGGCCAACCTAAAAAAGTTTTTAGACGGCCTTTTGGTCCTATTTGAAGAAGAGTAGCGTTTTCTTGCAAACAGGAAAGACGGCGGTGCAGATGCACCGCCGTCTTTCCTGTTCAGCTCAGTGGTCCATAGTGAAAGTATCCAAAAAGAAAATACTTTCTTTGTCATTTTCATAAATCTTTTCATCTCCTCTGTTGGTTTTTGAAGGAATTTGACGCCTGATCAATACAATATCCCTGTCAAATTGAGCTGCAATGTTTCTGCGGCCAAAAATAAATCGGAGAAAGAGGAGACTGTCTATGCCATCGATTACCCTAAACATGTTTCAGACTGCCGGACTCGCCATGCTTCTGTTCGTCTTGGGACGATATCTGACCACCCGAATCGATTTTTTGAAGCGATGCTGCATTCCCGCCCCCGTGGTAGGCGGACTGGTTTTTGCTCTGGTTCATCTTGTTCTGTATACCACCGGCGTCGTTGAACTGACATTCGACGATAATGTGAAGACTTTTTTCATGACCCTGTTTTTCACAAGCGTAGGTTACACGGCTTGCTTCCGTCTGCTGAAAACAGGCGGCAAAAAGGTGTTCACCTTCCTGCTGATCGCCATTTTCATGGTTTTGCTGCAGGACATTCTGGGCAGCGTGCTGGCTGGTGTGTTCCACTGGGATATGCGTCTTGGTCTGTGCACCGGCTCGATCCCCATGGTGGGCGGACACGGCACTGCCGGTTCTTATGGCCCGCTGATGGAAAAGGACCTTGGTATCGCCGGTGCCAACGTGCTGGCAATCGCCGCCGCCACCTATGGTCTGGTAGCTGGCTCTCTGATGGGCGGCCCCACCGCCCGGAGCATCATCCAAAAGTATGGTCTGAAATCCAATGAAAACCAGGATGAGATTATGGAAATCAGCGACCAAACCGCCGAAGAAAAAGCCAAGGCCGAACAGGTAAACGTAGATTCTTTCACCAATGCGGCCATTCTCCTCATTGTCGCCGCAGGCCTGGGCACTGTCCTAACCAATGTGTTCAACGGCATTGTAATCTTTGGGGCCAAGCTTACCTTTCCCACTTACATCGGCGCTATGGTCATTGCTGCAGTCATCCGTAATTTCTGCGATGTGAAACACATTGTTCTTCCGGCCAAGGCAATCGACATCTGGGGCAATGTCTCTCTATCCATCTTTTTGGCGATCGCTTTGATGACGCTGAAGCTCTGGCAATTGGCCTCTCTGGCTGTTCCCATGGTTGTTATGCTGCTGGCTCAAACCTTGCTGATGTTCCTCTTTGCCCGTTTCGTGGTGTTTAATGTTATGGGCAGAGATTATGAAGCTGCGGTCATGACATCCGCTTTCTGCGGTTTCGGCATGGGTGCTACTCCAAATGCCATGGCCAATATGCAGACATTGACCAAGCATTATGGCCCTGCTCCTCAGGCCTATTTTATTGTGCCGTTGGTTGGTTCACTCTTTATCGACTTTTTCAATGGCCTGATCATCACCGGTTTTATTAATGTACTCCCTTTCTTTGGCTGATTAAACCCTCCTTTGTTCAGCCTCTACCTGTTCCTCCTCCCTTTCCCAGATCCATACAAAAAGAGCGGCCCAAATTGGGGCCGCTCTTTTTTGCAAAGTAAGCAACGCCTATTCCTGTTTCATTTGGATCTGCTGCTGCACTTCCTTTTTTCGCCTTTTTGCCGCCATGTAGCGGTCTTCTTCGCTGAAAATACAGCCGCAGTATTTTTGCATATACATTCCGTGCCCCCGGGCAAACTCCTGGCCCGCACGGAACAGCGGTCTGAAATCCCGATTGAGAAATTCCACTCCATACCGCTTGCCCATCGCCTCAGCCGCAGCCACAATCGCCTCGTGCCTCTGATAGGGCGAGATCAACAGCGAGGTCGTGAAACCGTCAAATCCATGTTCGGCAGCGTATTTGGCTGTTTCCTCCATCCGAACCCGGTAGCAATAGGTGCACCGCCCGTCGATGTTGTCAGCCACATTGGTCACAAACGTCCGCAGGTCGTAGGTCCCTCCGATGATCAGCTTCATGCCAATTTCCTTGGCATAGGCCTCCAAGGTCGCCTTTCGGGCTTGATATTCCGTGTAGGGATGAATGTTCGGATTATACCAAAACCCGGTAACTTCCATCCCCTCTTGGCGTAACACTTCAATCGGACGATTGGCACAGGGAGCACAGCAGGCGTGGAGCAATATTTTCATGGAGGGTTCCTCCTCATTCTACACTCAAAATATCCGTCTCCAGGCCCTGCCGCATCGCATAGGCCAACGTTTGCGCGGTGCCGCCCTTGGGCACCCCATCATAGACAGCAATGATTCGGCTGGATCGGTCCACCATATACCGATTTCTCCGCATCATGCAGCCCCGGTCATAGTGGTGCTGGACCAAAGTCTCATAGTCGCATCGGTCTAAAATCTCCTGATAGCGCCGCTTTTCCTGCTGCGGCCAGGCGTTGGCCTGGCTCTCACAGGGCCTGGCACATTCCAGGGAGACTTCCGGATGATTTTCTCGAAGGACAAGTACTGCCTCGGAAAAATAAAAATCAGCCCCTCTGGCCATGCCGCTGATGAAATGAATATATCCGGAACCATAAGCCCGTTCCAATGCCGCATTCAAGCGTTCTTTCAGCAAACAGCAGCGCGAATCCTCCTCCTGGCTTCCCCAAGGCAGCTTGTCAGGGCGGTGTCCGGTAAAGCAACAGGTTCTTTCCTGACTCATGGCACCGTCCTCCTTCCTCAATCACGTTCTTTATTTTAGTACAGGGGGCCTCTTAAGTCAACTAAAAATAGAAATTATGTTCTATTTTTTAATGACAAAAAAGCGGACAGATTTCTCTGTCCGCTTTATGTTGGCGTCACCTATTTTCCCGGTCCGTCTCCAGACAAGTATCTTCGGCAGAAATGAGCTTAACTTCCGTGTTCGGAATGGGAACGGGTGGACCCTCACTCTAATCAACACCAACTGTACTTTCTCTCTGAAAAGAAAGTAAGCAAAGAAAACACTGGTTTTTCTCTCCTTACCGTCTTTTCAACAGTAAGTATTATATCCGTTTTTTCTCAGTTGTCAAGAACCATTTTGAAATGGTGACCCGTACGGGAATCGAACCCATGTTTGCGGCGTGAGAGGCCGCCGTCTTAACCGCTTGACCAACGGGCCGTATGGTGCGCCTTCAGGGATTCGAACCCGGGACCCACTGATTAAGAGTCAGTTGCTCTACCAACTGAGCTAAAGGCGCATGTCGTGCGCTTTTTCCTACGCCCTGAAAACCGAACAGTGAAACAACTTTTTTCATTGCCTGCAAGCGCCTGCATATTCATTCTTTACGACCTTGTAGGTCAAGCCCTCGGCTTATTAGTATCGGTCAGCTACATGCCTTACAGCACTTCCACCTCCGACCTATCAACGACATAGTCTACGTCGAGCCTTACTCCATAAAGGATGAGAGATCTAATCTTAGGGGGAGTTTCACGCTTAGATGCTTTCAGCGTTTATCTCGTCCAGACGTAGCTACCCAGCTGTGCCCTTGGCAGGACAACTGGTGCACCAGAGGTCTGTCCATCCCGGTCCTCTCGTACTAAGGACAGCTCCCTTCAAATCTCTTACGCCCGCAACAGATAGGGACCGAACTGTCTCACGACGTTCTGAACCCAGCTCGCGTGCCACTTTAATCGGCGAACAGCCGAACCCTTGGGACCGAATACAGCCCCAGGATGTGACGAGCCGACATCGAGGTGCCAAACCTCCCCGTCGCTGTGGACGCTTGGGGGAGATCAGCCTGTTATCCCCAGGGTAGCTTTTATCCGTTGAGCGACGGCACTTCCACTTGCATACCGCCGGATCACTAACTCCAACTTTCGTTACTGCTCCACCCGTCGGTGTCGCAGTTAGGCTCGTTTATGCGTTTACACTCACTGCACGATTTCCGTCCGTGCTGAACGAACCTTTGAGCGCCTCCGTTACCTTTTAGGAGGCGACCGCCCCAGTCAAACTGCCCACCTAACAGTGTCCCCCGACCGGATTCACGGCCGCAGGTTAGAAAACCAGTAAATCAAGGGTGGTATCCCAAGGATGACTCCACACTGGCTGACGCCAATGCTTCCAAGTCTCCCACCTATCCTGTACATGATTTACCAATCCTCAGTATTAAGCTACAGTAAAGCTCCATGGGGTCTTTCCGTCTAGTTGCGGGTAACTGGCATCTTCACCAGTACTACAATTTCGCCGGGTGGGCTGTTGAGACAGCGCCCAAATCGTTACGCCATTCGTGCGGGTCAGAACTTACCTGACAAGGAATTTCGCTACCTTAGGACCGTTATAGTTACGGCCGCCGTTTACTGGGGCTTCAATTTAAACCTTCGCTTGCGCTAAGCTCTCCTCTTAACCTTCCAGCACCGGGCAGGCGTCAGCCCATATACGTCATCTTTCGATTTAGCATAGACCTGTGTTTTTGGTAAACAGTCGCTTGGGCCTATTCTCTGCGGCCCCTATTGCTAGGGGCTCCCCTTATCCCGAAGTTACGGGGTAATTTTGCCGAGTTCCTTAACAACCCTTCTCCCGTTGGCCTTAGGATTCTCTCCTCATCTACCTGTGTCGGTTTGCGGTACGGGCACCTTAGCATACACTAGAACTTTTCTCGCCTCAGCATTCACTGGCTTCCCTACTTAATTTCGGTCCCTTACGCCCGGGTCAACCAACGCCCGGGTCCAGCTAGCTCCAAGTGTCCTTCTAGTTTAAGTTTCGGTGGCTACGGAATTTCAACCGTATGTGCATCGACTACGCCTTTCGGCCTCGCCTTAGCTCCCGGCTTACCTTGGGCGGACGAACCTTCCCCAAGAAACCTTAGATTTTCGGCCATTATGATTCCCACATAATTCTCGCTACTCATTCCGGCATTCTCACTCGAATACAGTCCACCAGTGCTTCCGCTCTGACTTCACCCCATATTCGACGCTCCCCTACCACTGCATTAAGCAATCCTAAGCTTCGGTTGTATGCTTAGCCCCGTTACATTTTCCGCGCAGAGTCACTCGACCAGTGAGCTATTACGCACTCTTTTAATGAGTGGCTGCTTCTAAGCCAACATCCTGGTTGTTTTCGCAATTCCACATCGTTTTCCACTTAGCATACATTAGGGACCTTAGCTGTAGGTCTGGGCTGTTTCCCTTTTGACCACGCGACTTATCTCACGTAGTCTGACTGCTGATCATCAATTATCCGGCATTCTGAGTTTGATAGGGTTCAGTAACCTTATCGGCCCCTAGCCCATTCAGTGCTTTACCTCCGGTAATCTAAATCAACGCTAGCCCTAAAGCTATTTCGGGGAGAACCAGCTATCTCCAAGTTCGATTAGAATTTCTCCGCTATCCACAAGTCATCCGCCACCATTGCAACGGGGGTCGGTTCGGTCCTCCATGGAGTTTTACCTCCACTTCAACCTGCTCATGGATAGGTCACCTGGTTTCGGGTCTATTGCATGTAACTGAATCGCCCTGTTCAGACTCGCTCTCGCTTCGCCTCCGGTACTGAATACCTTAAGCTTGCTACATACAATAACTCGCCGGACCGTTCTACAAAAAGTACCTCATCACCCATTAACGGGCTTTGAGTGCTTGTAAGCACAAGGTTTCAGGTTCTATTTCACTCCCCTCCCGGGGTCCTTTTCACCTTTCCCTCACGGTACTGCTCCTCTATCGGTCATCAAGTAGTATTTAGGGTTGGAGGGTGGTCCCCCCAGTTTCCCACAGGGTTTCACGTGCCCTGCGGTACTCTGGATCCTGACTAAAGCAAATTAACTTTCGCTTACGGGACTCTCACCCGCTGTGGTCGGCCTTCCCATGCCGTTCAGCTAGTCTATTGCTCCGTTATGTCAGTCCACAACCCCGGAGAATAAATCCTCCGGTTTGCCCTCTTCCGCGTTCGCTCGCCACTACTTACGGAATCTCTGTTGATTTCTCTTCCTCGCCCTACTTAGATGTTTCAGTTCAGGCGGTTCCCCGCGTACACCTATTTAATTCAATGCACGCTGACAGAGTATTGCTCTGCCGGGTTTCCCCATTCGGAAATTCTGGGATCATAGCTTATGTGCAGCTCCCCCAGACTTATCGCAGCTTGTCACGTCCTTCATCGGCTCTTGATGCCAAGGCATTCCCCTTGCGCTCTTATTAGCTTGACCTTCGTAGAACAACCTATTTCTAAGCTGTTCTCTTTTGTCTTAAATAAGAATTATGCAGGCCTCAGATTTGGTTCATTGTAGTTTTGTGTTACCCTAAATATGATTCCACAAATTAAAACTTTGTTACCTCTCTGTTGCTTGCTTGCAATTTCTTCAATTGCTTCACTGTTCAGTTTTCAAGGTGCAGGTCTTCCAACCCTTTTCAAGGTCAGATTGAAATGCTCACCCGATTGGGTAAACACTTCAATCCAATCTTGTGGTGGAGATAGTCGGGCTCGAACCGACGACCCCCTGCTTGCAAAGCAGGTGCTCTCCCAGCTGAGCTATACCCCCGTCGCCGCCGCCTGTGTTTTGGTGGTGGGCCCAAGTGGACTCGAACCACCGACCTCACGATTATCAGTCGTGCGCTCTAGCCAGCTGAGCTATGGGCCCGTGAGGTGCCGCGCTCTTTCCTCTCGGCGTGCGCCCTCTAAATTAAACAACGTGACTCCCGTTCAGCATCAAAAAGTTCTGACCATAGGACGTTACAACAACATCTTTCAGTTGTCGAAGTCTCCTTAGAAAGGAGGTGATCCAGCCGCACCTTCCGATACGGCTACCTTGTTACGACTTCACCCCAATTATCGAACCCACCTTCGGCCGCGCCCTCCTTGCGGTTAAGCTACGGACTTCGGGTGTTCCCGACTCTCATGGTGTGACGGGCGGTGTGTACAAGGCCCGGGAACGTATTCACCGCGGCATGCTGATCCGCGATTACTAGCGATTCCAACTTCACGCAGGCGGGTTTCAGCCTGCGATCCGAACTGGGATGGCTTTTAGGGGTTTGCTCCACCTCGCGGTCTTGCTTCCCTCTGTTAACCACCATTGTAGTACGTGTGTGGCCCAGGACATAAGGGGCATGATGATTTGACGTCGTCCCCACCTTCCTCCGTTTTGTCAACGGCAGTCTCGCTAGAGTGCTCTTGCGTAGCAACTAACAATAAGGGTTGCGCTCGTTGCGGGACTTAACCCAACATCTCACGACACGAGCTGACGACAACCATGCACCACCTGTCTCTACTTTCCCCGAAGGGCACCTAATGCATCTCTGCTTCGTTAGTAGGATGTCAAGCCCTGGTAAGGTTCTTCGCGTTGCTTCGAATTAAACCACATACTCCACCGCTTGTGCGGGCCCCCGTCAATTCCTTTGAGTTTCAACCTTGCGATCGTACTCCCCAGGTGGGATACTTATTGTGTTAACTGCGGCACGGAGGGGGTCAGACCCCCCACACCTAGTATCCATCGTTTACAGCGTGGACTACCAGGGTATCTAATCCTGTTTGCTCCCCACGCTTTCGCGCCTCAGCGTCAGTTGCTGTCCAGCAGATCGCCTTCGCCACTGGTGTTCCTCCTAATATCTACGCATTTCACCGCTACACTAGGAATTCCATCTGCCTCTCCAGTACTCAAGAAAAACAGTTTCAAATGCAGGCTATGGGTTGAGCCCATAGTTTTCACATCTGACTTGCTTTCCCGCCTACACGCCCTTTACACCCAGTAAATCCGGATAACGCTTGCCACCTACGTATTACCGCGGCTGCTGGCACGTAGTTAGCCGTGGCTTATTCGTCAGGTACCGTCACTTGCTTCGTCCCTGACAAAAGAAGTTTACAACCCGAAAGCCTTCTTCCTTCACGCGGCGTTGCTGGGTCAGGCTTGCGCCCATTGCCCAATATTCCCCACTGCTGCCTCCCGTAGGAGTCTGGGCCGTATCTCAGTCCCAATGTGGCCGGCCAACCTCTCAGTCCGGCTACTGATCGTCGCCTTGGTGGGCCTTTACCCCACCAACTAGCTAATCAGACGCGAGTCCATCTCAGAGCGATAAATCTTTGGCAGTCAGAGTCATGCGACCCAACTGCTTTATGCGGTATTAGCACAAGTTTCCCTGTGTTATTCCCCACTCCAAGGCAGGTTACTCACGCGTTACTCACCCGTCCGCCACTAAGAAACTTCCTCTATTGGACGAATCCTCTATTAGAAGCTCTCCGTTCGACTTGCATGTGTTAAGCACGCCGCCAGCGTTCATCCTGAGCCAGGATCAAACTCTCAATAAAATGGTATCTAAATGGCTTTCGCCAATTAAATCGATCTTATTGAAACTAATAAACCTTAGCTTCAAAGAAATAAATTGACGTTGTTCCTACAAGCTTTTTTCAAAGCGTTGTTTCAAACAACATTACCTTTTTGGTGCTTCGTGTTTGTCACGTTGTTTAATTTACAAGGTGCACACCGCGCTCCGCGGCGGAATTTAATGATATCACATCGTTTTCGCTTTGTCAAGAACTTTTTCAGGTTTTTTTGCAACCTTTTTTCGTTCTTTCATTCGCTGCTCGTTCGAGTGATTCCGCGCCGCCCTCGCAGGCGACTTGACTAGGTTACCACATCGTGTCCGCTTTGTCAAGAACTTTTTTTGGCTTTTTTCAACGCCTTTTCGTTCTTTCATTCGCCGCAAACCTTTTGGCTTCCCCGCCTCTCGACCGGTTTTTTACCCCCGTCGCAAGGCGCTTGCTTATATTAGCAAATCATGCCCCTGTTGTCAACACCTTTTTTCGCTTTTTTGAGGGTTTTTTTCAATCTTTTTCTGAGCAACAATATCTGCTGGTTTAGGATGGATTTTCACCACAAGATGTGCACCCCCTCTTGCCGTTTTTTACAAAAGCAGTATACATCCCCAGCAAGCACGGTATTCCCAACCCAAGAATTACATTGACCCATGGGACCAATGTTCGGTTCCACGTCTCCACCAACGGGCTGGAGAACAACGTCAGTGCAAGCGCCACAGCCAACCCAAGACAGACAGCAGCGGCCTTCCACTCCTTCACTTTGGGTACGATTGTTTTTGCCATCGTCCGGAGCGCAAATAGCAGGATCGCCGCCATGGTCAGATCCCCCAGGGTCCACAAAGAAGCGATCACACTCTCCACCCGCTGGAACGCACCTTCTACCCCTACGCTTTTTGCCAACGCAAAAAAGGGATTGTTCAGCCGTGCGGCTAACGCCGGACCCAGGTTCCCCAGAATAATCCACTGGGACAGTGCCAGGATGAGGCATCCCCCCACACACCAAAAGATTCCGTACCATCTGCCCCGATCCTTTTCCGGTTTCACCTGTCCTAGGAAAAACGCTCCATACATTCCCCAGCCCAAGGCCCCTGCCGCAGGCAAAGCGGTCTGAAGAACGGGCATGACGTCCTCTTTCCACAGGGGCAACACCCGCTCCGGCTTGACCTGGAACAGAGACAGCAGAAGAACCACCGCCCCAGTAGCCAGTAGAATCGCCAGAAAGATTTGTCCCGCGCGGGCAAACGCAGACAGTTTGCCCGTCCCAATCCACAGTACCATTGCGGCCACCGCCAGCAGAAAAAACCACAGCTTTCCGTCCCGGTACCCAGACGCCAGCAGCCGCCGGGCGCATAGCTGCAGCCGAAGAGACAGCAGCACCTCTCCCCATACTATATAAATAAGGAGAATCAAATCCCCAAACACCGGACCCAGCCGGGCCCGCACCGACGGGGCCAACCCCTGTTCTCCAGACAAGCGGTTCAGCAGCCACCCGGACAACAGAACGAGCGGCATGGCCACCACTGGGGCCAGCCAGGCCCCTTTTCCAGCTTCCGGCAACGTCAGGGCCGGAAACAGTTCCGCTGCCGGCGCCAACACCCCCGTCCAGATTAAAGCGGTAAGCTGGGTATGCGAAATGTGATCGTGTTCCATTGGCATCCTCTCTTTAGAACCGGTCCGTATGCAAACGGTCCACGGATTATCTTCGAAGATTCACCTGAACGGTGAGCTCCGGCTCCTGACGGGCAAAATTACGGGGCCAGTCTTCCTTGAGCCCGCTCCACTGCTGGGGAGAAAACAGCGCCGCCCAGGGCCCCAGTCCGACGCAATCCGCCTCCCAGCTTCTCAGCTGCGTTAAGGCCCCCTGAATGCGCGAGGCCTCCCGCGCCCGGATCTGCTCCCGGATCTGCTCCATCTCCTCCTGCGTAAAGAGTCGACTGTACTCCGCCAATTGGGCCGACACCCGGCAGGTGATGGAAAGCCCCTCCCCTCCCGAACGAAATCGGCAGAGGGTAACCGCTCCCGTGATCCGGGCGACCGCCCGTTCGTTTGGAACCGCTACCTCCAGCACATCCGCTGATGGTTTTCCTTCCAGCAGCTCCAATCCCCGCGCCTGCTCCTCCTCCAGAAACCCAACCAGAGTGTCTCCTTTTAAAATTGCGTAGCCGCCGTCCATCAAATCTGTTTTATCCTGTCCGGTGCACACCAGCGCCGGGGCGTAGGAGGCCCCCAGTTCCAGCAGGTCAGAATACACGTCTCCAGCCGTCCGGGAGACGGCGGTCACCCCTGTCTCCCCTTCAGTCTGAAGACTGGCCAGCCGGCTTTCCACGCCCTGATCTCCACCGGAAGACACCGCCGTCTGGGCCGTATCGCCTCGGACCACCCACATCTGGGCTCCCAATCCAAGCTCCACGTCCCGCGCGAAGTAATCCAGCACCTCTGTCACTCCCTGACGGGTCAGCTCTTCCCCCAGAAGCAGCTGATCCACATAGCCAAAAAAGACATAGCCGTTGCTGAGTCCCTGCAGGGCTACCGCCGCCGAGCTGAGCGAGGGTCGCCGGGCGGACAGCGTCAGAGCCGGCTTCTGCTCTCCCTTGAGTCCGCTGGCCTGTGGTCCGGTGGACACGGTGACCAGCAGCGCATCCTCCTCCCGGTCCACTCCCATGGTACGCAGAAGGGCCATATCTCCCATCTCCCGGGGATAGGGCAGACGGTCACAGCCGGACAGTAGCAGGGTGACCGCCAGAACAATGGGCAACACTTTCATCTCTGGTTCCTCCGGTTTTGGGTGCGCACCGCTCCATCCCTCCATTTCATGGCGGGCAGCGGCAGACGGAACAGACTGGGGTGGCCCCGGCGCACCTGTGTCCCCGTGGTAAAAGGTGCCAGATAGGGTACGCCAAAGGTCTCCACGCCTGCCAAATGGTAGATGAGCGCGGCGCATCCGATCCCCAGTCCAAACAGGCCACTTACGCTGGATAGAATTGCCAGAACAAACCGCCATAGCCGCAGTGCGTTGCCTAAGTCCTGGGACGGCTGGGTATATCCCGCCACCCCGGTGATGGCCACAGCGATCAGAACTGCCGGGGAGACGATGTGGGCTTCCACCGCTGCATTGCCCACCACAAGTCCTCCCAAAATTGACACGGTGGCCCCGATGGGGCCGGGTAGACGGAGGCCCGCCTCCTGAATCACCTCGAAGGCCAGAAGCATAATCAGCACCTCGAAGATGGTGGAAAAGGGAACCTCCTGCTTGGCGGAGACGATGGACAGCGCCAGTTTGACCGGAATGGCTTCTGGGTGAAAGGTAACCACCGCAATATACAGCCCGGGCAGCAGCAGGGTGACCACAGCGCAAAAATAGCGGATCAGGGTGAGGGCAGAGGCCACCATCCAGTGGTAGGCCCGATCCTGGCCCGTCTTAAAAAACTGGTCGATGGTGCCCGGAACGAGCCAGCCCAGGGGAATACCGTCTGCAAAGAGGCCCACCCGCCCCTCCAGCAGTCCCTGGCAAAACCGGTCGGGCCGCTGGGTGTACATCATAAGAGGGAATGGGGTGCGGGTGGAGGGCACCAAATACTCCTCGATGTTTCCCGTGGCTTCCACCCCGTCGATGTCAATGGCGTCCAGCTTTTCCTCCAGACAGGCCACCGTATCCGGGTCGGCGATGCCCTCCAGATAGACCACATCCACCGGGGTGAGGGTTTGGCGGCCTACGGTGTGCTCCTTCACCTTCAGTTCCGGTGCCCGGAGCCGGCGCCGGACCAGCGACGTGTTTGTGCGCACACTCTCCACAAAGGAGTCTCGGGCTCCCTTGAGCGCCGGCTCGTTTACCGGCTCTCCCACAGAGCGCTTTTCCTCGGTGGGCACAGGGATGGTAATGGCATCGGCCCGGCCGGGCAGGAACAGCGCGCAGCTTCCATCAATAACAGCCAGCACGACGGGGTCCAGCTCGGTCTGCCGCTTGGCGTCCTGAGCATAGAGGGCTCCCGTTTCCAGCAAAGAAAAAATCTGTCCCTCCGGCACCGAGGCGAGCATGGGATCCTGCGCCAGAGGGCGCATGACGTAGTCGTTTAAGCGCTCCGTCCGGGCCATCCCCCCGATGTAGCACACCGTTACCGTGCGGCTGGAATCTCCATGGAGACATACCTGCCGTTTGCTGAAATCGTCACAGTTTTGAAATACCGCCTCCAAATTTTCCAGGGAGAGGGGCAGCGGAATGCGGGGCTCCTGGCGGAGATGCGGACCGTCCCCCTTGGTTTCGTTCGGCATAACAACTCCCTCCTTCCGGTATAGTGTTCCGTTGCCCGGGTAATTTATACCATAACATGGAGTTTTGTCCATACGAAACGGACGGGGCGGCAATCGCCGCCCCGTCCGTATGTTCGTTTCCCTGTGGGTGTTTTCTACCGTCGGATATCGTAATTGGCGCTCATCAGGCTGCGAATACTCTCCACATCGTCGGTAATGTTGCCGTCGCCATGGATCGTATGCTTGATGGCGCTGCTGGCTACTGCAAAATTGACCATATCCATCGGCTGATAGTCGTTTATCATAGCGTAAATCAGGCCGCTGGCAAACGCATCGCCGCCCCCCACCCGGTCAAGCACGTTAAAGGTAAACAGTCTGCTCTCGAAGGTACGGCCCTCATACCACAAAAAGGCCTTCAGGCTGTTCTCGCTTCCGCTGTGGACATAGCGCACGTGCCGCGCAATGCACTTCAGGTTGGGATACCGGTCCAAAAACGCCCGAAAAATCTTATCCTGCTGCTCATAGCTTGGCTGCATGGGGACGCCGTCTTTCCAGTCCCCCTTGC
>JBFWME010000029.1:0-6386 GCA_050251755.1 Lawsonibacter sp.
CCTGCGCAGGTCAGAAATTCTGGCCTTGTCGTGGGAAAATGTGGATCTGAAGAAGCGGAGAATCTTTGTTAAGGGCGCAGCCGTGCCAGACGAAAACAATAAATTAGTGCAGAAACGTGAGAACAAGAACAGATCGTCCACCCGCTATGTTCCAATTATGATGGATGAACTATATGATGTTCTTGAGGCTGTTAATCCTAAAGCCGGTTTGCTTGTTAAGTACCACCCAAATTTAATCAGAGAGCGTATCAACCGTATTTGCAAAAGGAACGGGCTACCAGAGGTCGGAGTGCATGGACTGCGGCACAGCTTTGCCTCGCTGGCATACCATCTGGGCGTTCCAGAGAAAATCACAATGGAAATTGGAGGTTGGTCGGATAACCAAACCATGCGAAAAATATATACGCATGTCGCCAAGTCTGACGTTGCTAGATATGAGACAGAACTCACCAATTTCTTTAAGAATGCTAACAAAAACGCTAATGAACTGTCAAAATGACTGCGCCGCAACGACTTTGCACGGGTTCGATTCCCTTCACCTGCTCCAGCAGAAAGCCCTAGAGCCGCAATGGCTCCAGGGCTTTTCTTTTGCTTTTTTCGGGCTTTCAAACGTTCGTTTTTAAGCACTGTTTTTAAATGAGTTGAATATTCTGTGGTATGCTAACTTTGCACCTAGAAAGGAGATACTCCATGTTTGATGGTTTTTACTGTGAGCCGGCATGCGCAATGTCATTGTATAAATCCATCCAGGGCAAATATTTCGTCGGTGGTAGCCGTGAAGAATTCGGCAGCGGTAAATATGCTTGGGCAGGACTATTTAACCCCAGAAATTCTGGTGTTTTACTTTTTGTCAACGTCTTTACTGTTACAAATGTCAGTGAAGTCCCATTTTCGATTCAGGTCTGGCTAAATGCGGTAACTTCTGGAACGGCAAGGCTAACGGATATGCAAAGTCCGTCTAATACGGCGTTATACCCATTGCCGAAACCGAACGTTAAATTCCTATATGCGGAAAACGTTGATGCTGAACCTTTATCCGGTACGCCTATATATGGACGCCGTTGCCCTGCTGAAACAACGATCGTATCTGAGGAAGATGGAAAATTCATCTGCCCTCCAGGCGGTAATTTCTTAATCAACTGTATCCCACCGGAAACAAGCAGCGAAAAAATTTTGGGGAGCGTTGCTTTTGGTTGGTGGGAAGAACCTTGCTAGGAACTACGGGAATTTTTCGCGAAAAAATCCGAACAACAGAAGATAACAATCCAATATTGTCTTTTTTTCGTTGTTTTCTTTGACATTAAAACTCCCCGCCCTCCATCCATGGGAGAGCGGGGTTCTCATTTTTTCCTGAGATTTATCTTATGTGATATGCTATACTCTCACTGTTGTGCCTTCAACGACAATATCAGAAAACTCTACGCTCTCAAAATAGTATTGACCTTTTGTGGGTTGTGCTCTTCCCATGATATCAAATCTTGCACGTATCTCCATCGGGGTCCACAGCAACGAATATCGATCTCGGAGCATGACCTTAACGACTCCTTTATATCCATACTTTTTAAACGGTACTGGCATGGTAAAGTCAGCAGAAACCGGATAAAAATACACATCTTGAAACACAACGCGTTTTGGCTCTTTTTCGTTACGTGCGTAATTCAAAATCGCACGTTCCACCTCCGGTGTGATCTTAAATACAGCCCTTCCGAGATATTCATCTGTGGCCACATCGTATATTTCGATATATGGCTGAGAAATTTTGTCAAACATTCATAGCCACCCCTTTCACACCAGTATATTCGCAACCCTTTTTGGTGGCTTTTCCTCAGCCTGCCGCGCTGCTCTCATGCGGGCGCCGGGGATATAAGTGCCCACATTCACTCATGAATCTTCCATCCTCAAACATCGACATAATTTCCATCTGTTTTGGTCACCCTATCTATGAGGTGATATGATGGACCCAAAGGATAAACGCAACAAAAAGAACGTTATCGCAGGCAATGACGTGGACAAATCCATCCCAGAAAGCGCCTATTTGATATTTGACACAGACCTTGCGCGTGACAACCTGGAAAACGACCTGCCCGCCGCTGATCTGGAGGATTTGTAAGCACGGGAATCGATCGCACTGGTGGCCTGCTCCGCTTCCACCAGTGCAATCCGAATTCGATCCTATCTTCGATGCCATACCACCCCTTGTTCTTGGCATCGTCTTCTTTGATCTTCTGCCGGGCCAGTACAGTCTTTCCATTATCCGGTTTTGCTTCCTGCGTAAAGCGTGCATACCGCTCCTTTTCCCCAGGAAAATATTACATTTGAAAAATAGTTACAAATCGGTTACAATTTCGTTGTTCTCGCGGGACAATTACTTACCAGAAGGTCGGACATATGTTCTGTTCCAGCAACTTTGATTGCAGTTCTATCTGCAGTTCCTTTGCCAGTGCCTTGACTGGGGCTGCTGAGCAGAAGGACACTCCTGACGTATCAACCACCATTTTTTGAGGTATTAAGTATGAAAAAAATTCTTGCACTGCTCACCACAGTTTGCTTAGCGGGATCTTTGATGCTTTCCCCCGCCTTCGCAGCTAACCTTACGCATACGGTCGTCTCCGGTGATACCATGTGGAAGCTGGCGGTTAAATATCAGGTTGGAACCAGTGAAATTATTCAGGCCAATCCGCAAATCAGCAATCCCAATCTGATTTACCCCGGTCAGATTCTCAATATCCCCCAGACGGACAGCACCGTTTCCAATTACGAGGCCGAGGTGATCCGGTTGGTCAACAACATCCGGCAGCAGAACGGCCTAAGCCCTCTCACCGCAAACTGGGAGCTTTCCCGTGTGGCCCGGTATAAATCTCAGGACATGCTGGACAAGGGCTACTTCTCTCACACCAGCCCCACATATGGCACTCCATTCCAGATGATCAAGGCCTTCGGCCTCTCCTACAGAACAGCAGGGGAAAACATCGCCATGGGCTATTCCACTCCGGAAGCGGTGGTAAACGGCTGGATGAACTCCAGCGGCCACAGAGCCAATATCTTAAACGCCTCCTATACGCAGATCGGCGTTGGATACGTGGCGCAGGGCAACTATTGGACGCAAATGTTCATTGGGTAATCTGTTCTCATCGCCATTTAATAGGTGCATTACGATTCATCCTCCATTTTTTATGCAGGTCTGCCCGCGGTTTGACTCATCAACGTCAAACCGCCTCTCCGAATTTTCTCTCGGTACAGAGGCGGCGCATAGCAAAGTGGCAAACAAACGCAATTCCAAGCGCCCCAAAACCCATGTCATTTGAAAGGTTTTGGGGCATTTTTATGCTTTTCGATACAATATTTGCAGTCTTCTTTCAATTCATTGATTGTGTTTAGCTGCTTCGTTTGAGTGTAGATATCTTGTGAAAAACGCATAATTACATGGTAGAACTTTCATGGTTCCCTGAATATTTCCAATTTTCTCCGTAATTCGACATTTTTTTCGCTCAGTTTCAGATATTCTATAAAGGAAGAGAGGAGGGGTATTTATGGAAGCGACTCTTAATTTGTCAAAAAACATAACTGCGATTCGCAATCTCCGAAATTTGTCTCAGGTAGAATTCTCCAAAGAACTCGGGATCTCCAAATCTACTCTTCAGGAAATTGAGCAGGGCCGCAGTCCGAACCTCAACACGGTGGAGTGCATTGCCACGCGCTTGGGCGTTTCCGTTTCAGCTCTTCTCTCTGACTCTCTCCCCCCGAACCAGCAGGGCATTCTAATTCACCTCATTCAGACCTGTGACTGGTACTCCAACTGGTCGCAAGAAGACCGGGAAACATTCTTAACATTGCTCTATCGGATTTCCCAGCTTGTTTCTCGCTATTCTGATTCACATTTTTAATCTATCGCTCCCGACTCCCGGAGCGCAAAAACGGCAGAGGACGATGTCCTCTGCCGTTTTTTTAATCCTCTCCCTTAGCCGCGGGGGTATCCAGGCGCATGACCTCGATGTTTTCCACAATACTCTCAATGATGCCGGAGGAGACGTATTGCTTCGCCTGGCGAATTGCATTCTGGATCGCGTAAGCATCGGAGGAGCCGTGGGCCTTAATGACCGGCTTGGAGATGCCAACCAGGGCAGTACCTCCAACTTCACTGATACTCAGCAGCTTCTTCAGGTGCTTCAGACCGCCGGACACCATCACGGCGGCCAGCTTGGTCATGAAGTTTTGTTTAAAAATCCCCTTCAATTCTTTCACCAGATACAGCGCGGTACCCTCCATGGTTTTCAATAAGATATTTCCCGAATAGCCGTCGGTCACAATGACATCCACTGCGCCTTCCATCGCCTCCCGGGCCTCTACATTGCCCACAAAATTGATCCGCCCGTTCTCTCCGGCCTCCTTCAGCATGGGATACACCGTGGTCTGCAGGCTGGTCCCCTTGGAGGGCTCTACGCCAATGTTCAGCAGCCCCACCTTCGGTTCCGGCCGGCCCAGAATATGCTCGGCATAGTAGGAGCCCATGTAAGCAAACTGGAGCAGGTACTCTGGGGGACACTCGGCATTGGCTCCGCAGTCAATCAGCACCGCCCCGCCTCCGCCCGTCGGGATTACCGGGGCCAAAGCCGCCCTTCGGATGCCATGGATCCGCTTGACCACCAAAGTGGCCCCGGCCAGCAGAGCACCGGTGGACCCGGCGGATACAAACGCATCGCCCTCCCCATTTTTTAACAAGTTCAGCCCAACCGTCAGCGAGGAGTCCCTCTTTTCCCGGAATGCGGTAGCCGGGTTGTCACACATCTCCACCACTTCGCTGGCGTGAGCGATCTCCACTCCGGCGGGCAGATCCTTGATGTTATTCTCCTCCAGCACCTTCAAAATCTCTTCGCCCCGGCCTACCAAAGTCACAGATACGCCATATTCTTTGTTTGCCTGGAGCGCTCCCATCACCGGGGCTTGCGGGGCATTGTCACCACCCATGGCATCTACAATAATTTTCATATCTTATCCTTCCTTCCGATCCACTTTTCCTGCCTTAACTCAAATCCAGTTCCGCTAATTTCTCCAGCGCCCGCTTGGACAGCTCCGCGTTTTTGTTCCGCTTCCCCTTCACCCGGTAGCCCAGTTGGGGAATCAGTCCAAAGTTCACATTCATCGGCTGAAAGTTCCCCACGCTTTGGTCACTGATGTAAAGCGCCATGGCTCCCATGGCGGTCTCCCGTGGAAAGTCCACGGGGTTCTTCCCCATCAGGCGGTGAGAGAGTTCGATGGCCGCCAGGCAGCCGGAGGCGGTGGACTCCACATACCCCTCCACCCCAGTGATCTGGCCGGCAAACATCAGGCGCTCGTTCCCCCGCACCCGGTAATACCGGTCCAGCAGGCGGGGTGAATCTAAGAACGTATTCCGGTGCATCACTCCGTAACGCACATATTCTGCGCGGTTCAAGGCTGGAATCATGGAGAAGACCCGCTTCTGTTCCGGCCATCTCAGGTGAGTCTGAAACCCAACCATGTTGTAAATCGACCCCTGGGCGTTGTCCTTCCTCAGTTGAACCACGGCAAAGGGTTCTCTCCCGGTCTTCGGGTCCTTCAGTCCCACCGGCTTCAGCGGACCGTAGCACAGAGTATCCCGGCCCCTGCGGGCCATCACTTCCACGGGCATGCAGCCCTCAAACACCCCGGCGTCCTCAAAGCCGTGGACCTCCGCCTCCTGAGCGGTGGTAAGGGCCTGCCAAAATGCCTGGTACTCCTCCTCGGTCAGGGGACAATTGATATAGTCCGGGGTGCCCCGATCGTACCGGGAGGCAAACCAGGCCTTGTCCATATCCACGCTGTCGAACGTGACCAAAGGGGCCGCCGCGTCGAAGAAATTCAGATACCTGCTGTTGGGGAACAGCCCGGCGATCGCCTTGGACAGCGCCTCCGAAGTCAGCGGCCCGGAGGCGATGATGACCTGCCCCTCCGGGGGAAGTTCGGTCACCTCCCCCTCCTCCACCGTAATATTGGGGTGGTGTTTGATCGCTTCCGTCACCGCGGCGGCAAAGGCGTAGCGGTCCACCGCCAAGGCTCCCCCCGCCTCCACCCGGTGGGCGTCGGCGCAGGCCATGATGAGCGAATCGCAGCGGCGCAGTTCCTCTTTGAGTAGCCCCACTGCGTTCTCCATCTGGTCTGACCGCAGAGAATTGGAACACACCAATTCTCCAAACTGTTCCGTGTGGTGGGCGGGGGTCATTTTTTGTGGCTTCATCTCACACAGCCGGACGGAGATGCCCCGCCGGGCCAACTGCCAGGCGGCCTCGCTGCCCGCCAGACCGGCTCCAATGACGATCACAGGTTCCATGGGTTCCTCCCTTATCTCATGTGCGCAAATGCTCGATTGCTTGCGGCCTGCGGGTGCGCGC